>NZ_JAKEVJ010000010.1:0-61004 GCF_022398425.1 Shewanella sp. Isolate7
AAATCGTTTTCGATTAACTCAATACCTGTGAGTGTCCACACAGATTACTTGATAAATTGTTAAAGAGCATTTGCACATCTCGGTAGTTCCGAGTGGCTAGGGCTGCGTATTCTACGCAATCCCTTGTTCGCGTCAAGCAGTTTTTGCAAACTTTTTGAGGCTTCACTTTTCAGTGACTGACCACCCTATCGCCTTAGCTACCAAGTGTTTCGACGCTGCGTTATCTGCTTTGCCGTGTCAGTGGATGCGCATTATAGGCAGTTCTGATTTGGGCGCAAGGGCTTTTTCAACGATCGGCGATCGCAAGTCGATCTTTTAATCGCTTCGCTGAATTAAGAAACAAAATGAGGGGAAATCACACAGAACCAATCGGGATCATGCAATATCAAAGGCCGCTAAAGTTCGTTTTTTCATCAATATGCTAGTGTAATTGCTAATAATTCATTACCATATACGAGCTGTTAACAGTTAATTATCAATTCCTCAGAGAACCTATTATATGCAAAAGCCATTTCTTATTGTTTTGATTGTCGCCATCCTAGGCGCATTGGCAATATCTCAGTTCACACCAGAGCTTTATTCAGCGATCGCATTTTTTACTGGTGCTATTATTGCGAGTGTTATTTTCACACTTCAGCCATCTGCCGCTAACGCTACCGGCGGTGATACTTACACTGGACCAACCATGACACTCTATGTAGGCAATCTGCCTTACCGTGTACATGAAGGTGAAGTGAAAGAATTATTTGGCAAATATGGCCCTGTTAGCTCAGTGAGATTGGTTCGCGATCGCAAGACTGGACGTCGTAAAGGTTTTGGCTTTATTGAGATGTCTGAAGCGGGCGCTAAGAAAGCGATGGCCAAGCTGAACGAATTCGAATTCCAGGAGCGTACGCTCAAGGTTCGTGAAGCCAAGTCTCAAGACACAGATAAAAACGAAGCAGCACAGGCCAGCTAATTTAATCCAGCTTATCTGACATTAGCTTTATCTTTAGCGGCACCAGAGCTTAGCTGCCGGTTTTCATCAGGCTATCGTTAAAGGCGGTAGCCGAACTGAATCCCCAGGCAGCTAAGGTCTTACTTAACCCCTCGGAAATCGTGTTCGTCGTGAACAGCGCCCGGCTCTTACCTCTCTCTCCGCTATTATCAGCATCAAGCAGACTCACCACTCTAGCCGCGATAGCGTTGGATGAATCTAGTAGATGCACAGACTCTCCCAACTCACGCTGCAGCTCTTCTCTCAAAATCGGAAAGTGAGTACATCCCAAGACTAAGGTATCCAGTCCAGACGCCTTTATCGGCTCCAGGATACGATGCAGCGCCTCGCGATCGACCGGCTTCTGAGCCATCTTATCCTCTGCCAGATAGACCAACTCAGAGGAGCCAAATCTGTCTACACGACAATTACTGGCAAACTGATCGATCAGATCTTGAGTATATTGGCGATTGACTGTCCCTGGGGTCGCCAGCAACCCCAGATGTTTCTTGTGCGATAGGGCCGCCGCGGGTTTGATGGCCGGCACCACCCCTACCACAGGAATGGTCAGGCAGCTTCTTAGTGCAGGCAGGATAAGCGTACTGGCGCTATTACAGGCCACCACCATGATATCGGCCTGGCATTGGGCAACCGCTTGACTGATTAAGGTGACACAACCCTGTATCAGCTCCTGTTCATCGAGTTCGCCATAGGGCAGCCTGGCATTGTCAAACAGATAACAGTAATTCGCACTGGGAAGCTGTTCTCGCACTGCCGCCAATATCGACAGTCCTCCTACCCCAGAATCGAACACGAGTATATTTGCTGACAAATTGGCTCTCCTATCACTAAAAAGGCTGGTACATAGAAGCAGGGATTTTTTCACATTCCCGGTTAAAGCTAAAGCCATTGCGCTCACAATTGGCTTTTCAGGCGGGTTAATCGCCCGGGAAAGTCCGCTACAATGTTAGCCACCCCCTAGACATCAACGACAAGTAGTATACTATTTGCGCCCCCATAGACAGCAACGGTGTTAAGAAATGAATCTAGAAGCAATGGATCCTCAGCAATACGACGCGCAGCTCGATGTGAAACGTCAGAAACTAGCGCAGCTATTTGCCGACTTCGAGACACCCGAGCTGGAAGTGTTTGCCTCACAGAAGGCCCATTACCGCATGCGCGCCGAGTTCCGTGTCTGGCATGAGGGTGAAGATCTCTACTATTACATGTTTGATAAGGCGCTGAACCAGAAGGTTCGTTGCGACCAATTCTTACCGGCGAGCCAACTGATCAACGACATGATGCCCGAGCTGATGGCGGCCTTGCGCCCCAATCAGGTCCTGCGTCACAAGCTGTTCCAAGTGGACTTTCTCTCAACCCTCAGCGGTGAGATCTTAGTTTCACTGCTTTACCACAAGCAGCTCGATGCCCAATGGCAGCAGGAAGCCGAGGCGCTTAAGCAAGCATTATCGGCTAAGTTCAAGGTGAACATCATAGGCCGCGCCCGTAAGCAGAAGCTGGTGATGGATCGCGACTTCGTCATCGAATCCCTGCCGGTCAATGGCAAGGAGCTTATCTATAAGCAAGTTGAGAACAGCTTTACCCAGCCCAATGGTGAGGTAGCGATCAAGATGTTGGAGTGGGCCATAGATATCACACGTAATAGCAGTGGTGATCTATTGGAGCTCTACTGCGGCAACGGTAACTTCTCTATTGCCCTGGCGCAGAACTTCAACCGGGTATTGGCTACCGAGCTGGCCAAGCCATCAGTCGACTCGGCCCAGTACAATATCGAGGCGAACCAGATTGAAAACCTACAGATCATCCGCATGTCGGCGGAAGACTTTACCGATGCCCTCGCCAAGAAGCGCAGCTTCAGACGTTTAGAAGGCGTGGATTTGGACAGCTATGATTGCAACACCATATTTGTCGACCCACCGCGAGCCGGCCTAGATGACAATACCCTGTCTATGGTGCAGGGCTATGAGCGGATCCTCTATATCTCTTGTAACCCCAACACCCTGCTGGATAACCTCAAGGTGCTGGACAAGACCCACAAGATCACCCGCTTCGCGCTGTTCGATCAGTTCCCGTACACAGATCATATGGAGTCAGGCGTGTTGCTAGAACGCCGTTAATCTAAAACGAGCATCAAAAAAGGGGCCAACTGGCCCCTTTTTTAACGCTAGCGATGTTCCATCTTCTGCTGCAGGCATTCGGCGCCCTTAGCCACCATGCGCAGCTGAATCACCAGACGATCGGCCAAGATCTTACGATCGACCCGCTTCATGTCCAGCGCTGCCGCCCCGGCGTTAAATACTAAGGTCACTAAGGCCTCCGCCTGAGCCCTGGCCAGCTCGGGGGTTCGCTTGGTGGTGGCCTCTGTGTAGTGAGCTAACTCTGAGATGAAGTGTTCTATCTCTCTGGCCACTGCCGCGCGAAACGGTGCCGAGGTGCCCGAGCGTTCATGCAGCAGGATACGAAAAACGTTGGGATTAGACTCCAATACCTCCATAAAGGTATCGACTGAGATGCGAATCACGCTACCACCGGCCTCGGCACGCTGGCGGCCCTTGCGCATCATCTGTCTTAGGGTCAGACCCCCCTCATCCACCATAGTGAGCCCCAGCTCATTCATATCTTTAAAATGACGATAGAAAGAAGTTGGCGCTATGTTGGCCTCGCGTGCCACTTCCCGCAGACTCAGGCTAGAAAAGCTGCGTTCGGCACTTAATTGATTAAATGCCGCATCGACCAAGGCGCGACGCGTTTTTTCTTTCTGCTGTGCTCTGATACCCATCATGATGAATCCACTAGATAAAACTCAATCTGGCAATCATACCTTCTTTAAGGCAAAAACGCAGCCCGCCTTGACCTGCCCTATTAAGTCGGTAGAATTGGCGTACAGATGTACGCTCAAGTAAAAAAGAATCTGGACATTATAATGAAAAAACCTCCCCTCATCTGGACCAATATTCTCCTCTTTGCCATCACCTTCTTAGGTGCTGTCATTCTCGTACCTTGGTACGGCATCACCTATGGCTATGGCATGGCAGAATGGGTTGCCTTTGTCGGGCTCGCCTTCGCCAGCGGTTTGTCGATAACCGCCGGATACCACAGGCTCTGGTCCCATCGCACCTATAAGGCGCACTGGTCGGTACGTTTTCTTTTTGCCTTGGGCGGTGCCTTAGCACTGCAAAACAGCGCCCTGCATTGGTCGTCGGATCACCGCATCCACCACAAGCATGTGGATAACAACGACAAGGACCCCTATTCGGCTAACATGGGTTTCTGGTACAGCCATATCGGCTGGATGCTTAGAGAGTATCAGGCGCAGCGTTATCACGATTATAAGAACGTCCGTGATCTGCAAAATGAGAAAATTGTGATGTGGCAGCACAAATATTACCTGCCGCTACTCCTCATCATGAATATTGGCCTGCCAGCACTATTGGGCTGGCTCAACGGCGATGTGTGGGCCATGTTGCTCATGGCGGGTCTGCTACGCCTGGTCGTCGTGCATCACTGCACCTTCTTCATCAACTCGCTCGCGCATATCTGGGGCAGCCAGCCATACACAGATAAGAACACGGCACGAGACAACGGCGTGTTAGCGCTGTTTACCTATGGCGAGGGTTACCACAACTTCCACCACATCTTCGAAAACGATTATCGCAACGGCATCCAATGGTGGCATTACGATCCTACCAAATGGTTGATCAACGCCATGGCCTGGACCGGACTGGCCAACAACCTCAGGGTCACCCCCCAGGAGCGCATCGAGAGTGCCAAGCTACAGATGCAGTTGAAAAAGGCGCAACACAAGGCCACACAGCTTGCCAACCACGAAGAGATCCTGGAAAAAATTCAGGCGGAATATGAGCTGCTCAAGACGCATATTGCCGATTACTATCAGGCGCATAAGGAGCTACTGGAAGCCAAGCGCAAACAGCTGACCACACATCAGCTGATGCAACAGGTAGAGCACCTGAAACAGGAGCTACTAACGCGCCAGAAACAGTGGAAGTCACTCACCACAGGCTTTGCCTAACCCATTCTCGAAGAGGCCATCCCAAGGGGTGGCCTTTTTTCACTCTGAAATAAACAGGAATGATAGCGGCCTCCCGCCATTCATATCTAAGTTAGGCGATTGAAGTGCCGCACCTATGGGTCTATCATGAGCGGCTCTCCATTTTATCCAGAGATAGTTTGCGGTTATGTCAGTAGAAAAGATTAAACTCACCGAATACAGCCACGGTGCTGGCTGTGGTTGCAAGATTTCACCTAAGGTACTAGGCACCATACTGGCCTCTCAGCTACCCAGCTTTGACGATCCAAACATTCTGGTAGGCAATCAGACTCGTGACGATGCCGCCGTCTATCGCCTCAACGATGAGACTGGCATCATCAGCACCACAGACTTCTTCATGCCGATAGTGGATGATCCCTTTACCTTCGGGCGAATCGCGGCGACCAATGCCATCAGCGATATCTACGCCATGGGTGGCACGCCCATGATGGCCATCGCCATTCTTGGCTGGCCGGTCAATGTCTTGCCAGCGGAAATCGCCCAGCAGGTGGTCGATGGCGGACGTCAGGCCTGTAAAGATGCGGGGATCATGTTGGCTGGCGGCCACAGTATCGATGCGCCAGAGCCTATCTTCGGCCTCGCGGTAACAGGCCAGATCCCCTTAAACGAACTCAAACAGAACGACACGGCCAAGGCGGGTGACAGACTCTATCTGACCAAGCCGCTAGGTATCGGCATACTCACAACGGCGCAGAAGCAGAAGAAGCTTGCCGAGCAAGATATCAATATTGCCCCTGACGCCATGTGTCAGCTGAACAAGATAGGCGCCACCATTGCCAAGATCCCAGGCGTTAACGCCATGACAGATGTGACAGGCTTTGGCTTGGCAGGCCACCTCATCGAGATGTGCCAAGGCGCAACGCTGGCGGCCAGGGTCGATCTGAGCGCCCTACCCATGCTGCCTAAGGCAATGGACTACCTCAAGCTTGGCTGCATTCCAGGTGGCACCCATCGCAACTACGACAGCTATGGCGAGCATCTGCCCCAGGTGAACGACGAGCAGAAAGCCCTATTGTGCGACCCGCAAACCAGCGGCGGCTTGCTGATTGCCGTATCAAACAGCCATGAGGCCGAACTGCTTGCTCTGCTAGAAAAACAGGGGCTGCCCACACAGTGTATTGGTGAGCTAGTGCCTCAAACCGAGTCGCAGCCACTGGTGGAACTGATCTAATGGGCCATCTAAACGACAAGATTATCCCCGCGAGTGAATATGCTCGCATCCTGGCATCTGACCATCCCATCATGGATGTACGCGCTCCCATAGAATTTACCAAGGGCGCCTTTCCCGCCAGTAGCAATCGTCCCCTGATGCAAGATGATGAAAGGCAACAAGTGGGGACCTGTTATAAGGAGCGAGGCCAGGACGCCGCCATCGCCCTCGGCCATTCTCTGGTATGTGGCGAGGTCAAACAGCAGCGGGTCGATGCCTGGCTCGCCTATCTCGACGCCCATCCCGAAGCCTATCTCTATTGCTTTCGTGGCGGACTGCGCTCTCAGCTGACTCAACAGTGGCTAGCCGAGGCTGGCAGAGCCGTGCCCTACATTCAAGGCGGCTATAAGGCGATGCGTCAGTTCCTTATCGACACCATAGACAGGGCGCCAGAGGTGAAACCTATGTTGATCCTCAGCGGCATAACCGGCAGCGGTAAGACAGACTTTCTGCTGCAGCGGCAAGAGGCGGTCGATCTCGAAGGGCTCGCCCATCATAGGGGCTCGAGTTTCGGTCGCTACCATGAGGCGCAGCCGACGCAGATCAACTTCGAAAATAGCTTAGGGGTCGCCCTGTTGAAACACCACCAGAGCGCCGCGCGGGATCTGCTGCTAGAAGATGAGAGCTATCTCATTGGACGCTCTGCGCTACCCAAGGCTTTCTACATGGGGATGCAGACCGCCAGTGTCATCATCCTTGAGGAGCCGCTCGAGGCCAGGCTGACACGCCTGCTGGACGAATATGTCCACAAGATGCACAAGGGCTATATCGAGCGTCTGGGCGAAGAGGCCGGATTCGACGCATTTAGTGAGTATCTGGCAAACAGCATCTCAGGTATCAAGAAACGCCTCGGCGGTAAACAACACGACGAGCTGCAACAGCTGATAAGAGACGCATTAGCGGTGCAGCTACAGTGTGGCGATACCCAGGCGCACCTTGAGTGGATCGAATTGCTACTGAGCAAATATTACGATCCCATGTATCAGTATCAGATAGCCAAGAAAGCCGAGCGGGTGATCTTCCAGGGCGACCATAAGGCCATGCATCAATGGTTGGATGAATACGCCGTTCGCTAGGGCCTGTTTATCTTTCGCGTTCATTTTTGCAGCATTCTGTATCGCTTTTATACAAGGCAGAGCGATTGTAATGTGGTGTGCTACATCAATGAGCGATAACGCAGTAGAAAAATGATACAGACGCTGCCCGCAGGATTCGTCTTGAGCACGTTCAACTCTTTGTTACTCGGTTTTTATATAGAATAACTATACTACAAGCCTCATGCCGCGATTTGAACGTGCTCAATTAGAACAAAATTTGTTATCAAAAGGTCAACAGGCCCTAGCACACTAAAACCTTATAAAGTTAAACCACCGAAAACATAAAGCCAGGCATCATGCCTGGCTTTTTCTAGCAAAAACGGCAAGCCGCTAGGATGAGGGCAGCATGGCCTCGACCCGCTCGCGCAGCAGATGGCGGTTAGCCTCGGTACCCGACACCACATCATCGAGATCAACCGATATCTTAGACCAGAAGCGTTTGGGTCTGGTGCTCAGGGCATGACCATCCTTATGACTGAAGTAGGAGCCCCAGAGACCACTGAGCGCCATGGGGATCACTGGGACAGGATCGCGGGCGAGGATCTTGTCGATGCCGGGGCGGAATTCGCCCAGCTCACCGTTAGGGGTCAGGCGCCCCTCGGGGAAGATACACACCAAGTCTCCATTGGCCAGCGCCTGATGAATAGCCTCAAACGCCTGATTATAGGTTGCCTCACACTGACGCGGGGAACAGATGGGGATCACTCCCGCGTGGCGAAACAGATATTTAAGCAGTGGCATCTCGCTGATAGACTTATCCATCACGAAACGGATCGGACGGGTCGAGGCGCCCATGATGATCAGCGCGTCCACATAGCTGACGTGATTGCACACTATGATGCCGGCGCCCTCGCTGGGGAGTTTGTCGCGGCCGGTCACGGTGACGCGATACAAAATATGGCTCAGCAGATAGCTGACAAATCTCTGGGTAAACTCAGGCACCTGACTATAGACATACAGGGCAACCACGGCATTGAGCAGCGCCAACAATAAGAAGAGATCTGTGATGGCCCAACCTAGGCCCTCCAACAGCAGAATAGACAGCGCAGCCGAGACCACCATGAACAGGGCATTCATTATGTTATTTGCGGCGATTGCCTGAGCACACTCGCCCCTATTGGCGCGCGACTGAATGAAGGCATACAGAGGCACGATAAACAGACCACCGCTCACCCCCACCATAAACAGGGCAAACATCACCCGGTAATGCTGCGACTCGGCGATGAAGCGACTAAAGCTATAGACGGTCTCGGCCTGGGCCGGCAACTCGGGGAGTGACCACAATAGATCCACACCAAACAGGGTGAGCCCGGCCACACCGAAGGGCAATAGACCCAGTTCGACGTGTCCAAAAGAGAAACGCTCACACAGGAAGGAGCCCACCGCGATACCGATAGAGAACAGGGCCAACAAGAGCGACACCACGGTCGCATCGGCATGCAGGTGCAGCTTGGCAAAGTTGGGAAACTGGGTCAGATAGGTCGCCCCAAGAAACCAGAACCAGCTGATCGCCAGGATCGCCATCCAGATACTCGGGGTTTTTCTGACCTTAGCTATGCTGCGCCAGGTTCCCGACAAGGGCGCGAAACGAATCTTAGTGATCGCGCCTTGAGGCGGCATGGCTGGAATCGCCCGGCTGGCCAGGTAGCCGGCAACGGCCAGTACAAACACGGTCGCTGCGGTAGCGATAATGCCCTTGTCGCTGGCCACCAGAAGCCCGGCGCTGAGTGTGCCTATCAGGATCGATAAGAAGGTGCCCATCTCTACCCAGGCATTGCCCGTCACCAGCTCATCTTCCGCTAAGGCCTGAGGCAGGAGCGAATATTTTACCGGCCCGAAATAGGCGGACTGACTGCCGGTTAAGAAGAGCAGCACTAACATCACCATATAACTCTGGCTCAGAATCGCCATGGCCGCGCAGGACATGATCACCAGTTCCAGCTGTTTTAAGCGTCTGATCAATTTGGCCTTATCCATGTTGTCGGCCACCACTCCCGCGTGGGCGGAAAACAGGAAGAAAGGCAGGATAAACACGCCGGCGGCAAGGTTAACGAACAGGTTTACGCTGATGGGCAGATCCTCTATCTGGCTATAGGTCACCATCAGAAGCAGCACATTCTTGTAGATATTATCGTTGAGTGCCCCCAGGCACTGAGTGGCAAAATAGGGAAAAAACCGCTTGGTTAACAGCATAACGCCTCCTTGTGATAACCCAATCCTTTAAGTTGAACCGCGATATGGTGGCGAATGGCCTCCTCGATACTTATCCCGGGAGCAAAGAGCTTATCGTCCAGCGCCAGACACACCAGGCCATGCACGCCCCCCCACAGGGCTCGGCTCGCCAGTAATCGTTGCTCACCGGATAGCTCGGGCAACAGCTCGCCCAGGCAAGACTCTATCAAGGCAAACAGCTGCGCAATAAGCCGGGCATGATGCTCGCTCAGCCCCAGCTCATCGGTTGCCTTAAGCTCGAAGATCAGCTGAAAGGCTCTAGGCTGCTCGAAGGCAAATTGCTGGTAGGCGTTGGCCATTGCCTCGAGTGGATTCGAGTCATAGGCTTGAGAGACTTGTGCATTAGAAGCCAGGCGCTGGTATAGCTGATCCAGCGTCAACTCGGCGACGGCTAGCAGCAGACCCTGATAGCTCCCGAAGAGATTCACCAGGGTGCTGGGCACATAGCCGACAACTTGAGCCACCTTGCGCAGGCTCAGGCTATCGAGTGGCTCGACCGCCAAATGCTGCAGCACGGCGGCGATTGCCATCGCCCGAATCTCATCATGAGTATGTTCCTTACGTCTTGCCATCTCGGCCCCATCCCTCTGTCAATTTGCGTTCAAGTTACCAGCAAGCAAAATAAAAAACAACGTTCATAATAAGATTATTTTTCGGCGACCAGAATAAAGAGGGAAATTTATCGGCAGAGTGTCATGAGAACTCTGTCTTCGTCTGGACCGAAGTAGTCGGCCTCCAGCCCTTGCTCAACAAAGCCTAACCTGGCATAGAGGTACCTGGCAGGATTATCCGGCGCCACGGTGAGCTTCACCTGTGTCACGCTAGCGGGTAGCGCGCTTAAGGACTCTACAATCAAACGCCTGCCTATGCCTCGCCCCTGAGCAGCACTATCGACGGCGACCGAGAGGATCCAGGCACTGTCTACCCGTTCGCTCCTGGCCAGCAGTATGTAGCCCAGTAGACATTCGTTTTCGTCACAAGCGACTCGCAGGCCGCTTGGCCAGCAGTCGAAACTCTGGCGAAAGAAGAAGTCTGGATAGGCATGAGCACCAAATAGTCCCTGCTCCAGACGATAGAGCGCCTGCAGCTGGTGCTTACCAGCCGCCTTGATAGAAATATGAGGGAGATTATTCACGGGTTAACAGCTCGTCCCATGGCAGGTGGGTCGATCCCACGACGATAAAGTTGGGATTCTCCAAGGATTCACGCTCGTTATAACTCAGTGGCTGTAGCTCGAGATCCATCACCTGGCCGCCTGCCTCTTCGATAATGATCTGCGCCGCGCCCGTATCCCACTCACCCGTAGGACCGATACGCACATAACAGTCGGCGCGGCCTTCCGCCACCAGACAGCTCTTAAGCGCCGCACCGCCCAGCACCACTAGCTCGCAGTGTTTGGGATGATTGAAAAGCTTCAATACTGACTGGGGATCCTGACGACGACTCACCGCCAGGCGCAAACAAGGCTCATCGTCTGTGGTGAGCTGTTTGCTGGCGATACGCACCTCGCCCTTGCTGCTGCGCTTATAGGCGCCCAGCCCCGCAATGGCGTAATAGACCACGCCCGTCATAGGCACATAAACCACGCCCATGATAGGGCGATTGTGCTCGACTAGGGCGATGATCACCGAGAAGTCACCGCTACCGGCAATAAACTCGCCTGTGCCATCTAGGGGGTCGACTAACCAGTAGCGCTGCCAGTCGGCGCGCTCGACGTAGGGGATATCGGCATCTTCTTCGGATAAAACCGGGATCTCAGGGGTGAGACTGTTAAGCTGGGAAGCGATGATCTTATGGGCCGCGATATCGGCAGAGGTCACCGGGGTATTGTCGGATTTCACCTCTTTGTCAAAACTGCCCTCGAGGTAGATCCCTTTAATGGCTTCTCCCGCCTCGATGGCAATCGAAATCGCCTGCTCAACATACTCTTCTGGCTTCATCACAACTCCAACAGCCTACATCTGGCAATGCCTAATATGATAATTCGGATTAACTACTTTAGTTTTAGATGTTTCTGTGCCAAAAACAAGGCGCTAACGCTTCGAGATTCGGAAAAGTCATCTTCTAATAACAACTCAGACCACTGGCTCAATGGCCAGCGCACCAGCTCTATGGGTTCGGGCTCGTCACCCTGCAATCGGCTCTCGTACAGATCCTCGGCAACGAAGATCTGCATCTTGCTGGCAAAGTAGCCCGGCGCTAGGCTCAGCTCCATCAGATGGGTCAACTTACGGGCACCAAAGCCGATCTCCTCCTGCAGCTCTCGGTTGGCCGCCTGGGCATGGGTCTCGCCTGGATCCACCAAGCCTTTGGGAAAGCCCAGCTCGTAACTATGGGTGCCTGCCGCATATTCGCGTCCCAGCAGGAGTTCCTCGCCATGCACAGGCACCACCATCACGGCGCCGCGGGTATTACCCTTCATGCGCTCATATTGACGCTCAACCTGATTCGAAAATTTTAAATGCACCTGCTCTATCTGAAACAGACGGCTCTGGGCAACAACTTCGGCATGTAGGATCTGCGGCTTTTTGTCCGACATTGAACTTCCTGAAAAATGGCGTTTGCTTAACCACTCAATCTTACTATGATGGGCCTAATCCACAACTCAAACCAAGGAATTTTTTTACTACCTTTATGTTTCCCTGGAATAAGATAGACACCGTATTGTTAGACATGGACGGTCCCCTGCTGGATCTGCATTTCGACAACCACTTCTGGCTCAGCCTGGTGCCTCAGGCCTTGTGTCAGCAGCGGCAAATTCCACCGACCGAGGCCCAGCAACTGGTAGAAAGCGCCTATGCCAAGGTCTTCGGCACCCTGGAGTGGTATTGCCTCGAATATTGGCAACAGGAGTTGGGCCTGGACATTCTGGCGCTGCATCACACCCTGGTCGACAGGATCCAGCTGCGTCAGGACAGCATGCCCTTTCTCGGCACGCTCGCCAAATACGGCAAGCGGCGCATCTTAGTCACTAACGCCCATCCCCACAGTCTGGCGTTGAAGCTCAAACATACCGAGCTGGCTAACGGGTTAGACGAGATGCTCTCCAGCCACACGACCGGCTATCCCAAGGAGCATCCCGAGTTCTGGCGTCACCTGTTTAATGAGTTTTCCCTGGATCCCAGCCGCTGCCTGTTTATCGACGACAGTGAGCCCATTCTACTGGCGGCCCAAAAAGCCGGCGTAGGCTATCAGCTAGGGATCAAGAACCCCGACAGCCAAAAGCCGCACAAGCAGTTTGCCGACTTCCCGGCCATCGACGATTACCATCATCTACTCGTCTCCCTGGAACAGGCTCAACGAGACTAGCCGCCTGCGCTTTACGCGTTAATCGCTTGATGCGACTGGCAGAAAATCTGGTTAATACTTGCACTGTATAAAATACTGTATATACTGACAGGTACTGTATGGAAAGACAGGATTAATCATGAGACCCTTAACCCCGAGACAAGCCGAGATTTTAGATCTGATTAAACGCAATATTGCCGACACCGGCATGCCGCCTACCCGTGCGGAAATTGCGCGTCGCTTAGGCTTTAAGAGTGCCAATGCTGCCGAGGAACACCTCAAGGCGCTGGCCAAGAAAGGTTGCATCGAGATCATGCCCGGCACCTCACGCGGCATTAAGCTGACCCAAGAGGAAGAGCCTGAAGATCTCGGTCTGCCTCTCATTGGCCAAGTCGCCGCCGGTGAGCCAATCCTGGCTCAGGAGCATGTGGAGCAACACTATCAGGTTGACCCAAGCATGTTCCGCCCCAGCGCCGACTTCCTGCTGAGGGTCAAGGGGGACAGTATGAAGGATATCGGCATTCTCGAAGGCGATCTGCTGGCGGTACATAAGGTCGAACAGGCCAGAAACGGTCAGATCATCGTTGCCCGTGTGGAAGACGATGTCACGGTTAAGCGTTTCGAGAAGCGTGGCAGCACTGTGTTCCTTCATGCAGAAAACGAAGAATATTCCCCTATCGTCGTCGATCTCACCACTCAGAGCCTGAGTATAGAAGGCCTGGCCGTTGGCGTTATTCGAAATGGAGACTGGCAATGAACAACCTCATGGGCATGGCGCCACGCCATCCAGGGCTGTGGGTCGATCTCGACAGCTCGCTTAAGCGCGGCGATAGAAACACTATCTCGACGACGGCAAGTTCGACTCAGGGCAAACAGGAACTTCAGGCTCTCACTCCTGAACTGGCCAGACTCAGTCAGCAGGGGCAGTGGGTGGTGCTGATCAGCCCACCAAACATAGGCTACAAACAGATGCTGGCCGACGGCGGTGTTCGCATGGATCGTATATTACTTGTGCACACCAAGGATGAGGTCGAAACTCTGTGGGCGATGGAAAAAGCCCTCACAAGTGGTACATCCAGTGCGGTGATCTGCTGGGCGCAAACCTTGGATGCCCGTGATAGTCGTCGGCTACAGATCGTCGCCAAGAATACCCGCGCGTTAGGAGTAGTGATCGAAGATGCGAACGGTCACTTACCTGCCAGCCCGTTTTCCCAAGAGGATCGCAGCGATCAGCCCTCGAATCTGTTTAGCTCGCTACACTGATCATCCTCGCACTACCTTTCCATACAGACGCCCCGCAAGGGGCGTTTTTGTGTCTGTTTTGTTTAGCAAAATAAAATAAAAGTGATCTTGATCAATATTTAAACAGCCATTAAGTTAGTAATAGATATCAACGATTATTTGTTATATCGCACAATTTGGTTGTCGGCTTGAGCGGCGAAAATAATCCTGTAACACCTCGCCCACGGAAGCTGAAATTGGTCTGATATATTCAGCCGTAAGTGCAAGCGTGGTCACCACCAACAGAACAAGAGTTTCACCACCGACGCACTTTGAAGTCATCGTTGCTTTTTTGGGAACTGAAGAGTTTGCATAGAGCCGAGACATACTGTGTGGCTCTTCTTTGTAGTTGCCTTCGCAATTGACAGAGGAGAAGTCTAGTGAAGCAAGTGTTGTGTTGTTTGCTGGCGTTGCTATTTACGCCCACCATACTCGCAGCAGATATGCCCCTGAATATGACATCAGGGGTCACAGAGATCAGTAATAAGGTGTTTAGCCTGCATATGACGATTCTCTATATCTGTTGCGCCATAGGCCTGGTCGTCTTTGGCGTGATGATCTACTCCATCATCAACCATAGGCGTTCTAAGGGTGCCGTCGCGGCAAACTTTCATGAGAGCACTAAGGTAGAAATCGCCTGGACGATCGTACCTTTTGTCATCTTGATCCTTATGGCCATCCCAGCCACCAAGACACTGATCGCCATGGAAGATCCCAGCAATGCCGATCTCACCATTAAGATCACAGGCTCCCAATGGAAATGGCACTACAGCTACTTCGATCAAGACATTAGCTACTACAGCCTGCTCGCCACTCCCAGAGAACAGATAGAGGGCAAGGAGGACAAAGGCGAACACTACCTGCTGGAAGTCGACAAGCCGCTGGTGCTACCGGTCAATCGTAAGATCCGTTTCCTGATGACCTCAGAAGATGTGATCCACTCCTGGTGGGTCCCCGCCTTCGCGGTAAAGAAAGATGCAAACCCAGGCTTTATCAACGAAGCCTGGACCCGTATCGACAAGCCCGGCATCTATCGGGGGCAATGCGCCGAGCTCTGCGGCAAAGACCATGGTTTCATGCCCATCGTGGTGCAGGTACTCTCGGAAGCCGATTTCGATAACTGGATTGTAGAACAGGAGGCCAAGGCCAATGCGGCCGCCGCCGAGGCTCAGGCCGCCCTGTCTAAGACCCTGTCGAAAGATGAGCTGATGGCCCAGGGTGAGCAGGTCTATATGGCCCGCTGCGCCGCCTGCCACCAGCCAAATGGCGCCGGCCTGCCGGGTGTATTCCCCTCGCTCATCGGCAGCCCAATCATCAAAGGCCCTGTCGCCGATCACCTCTCTGTGGTGCTACACGGTCGATCTGGCACGGCGATGCAGGCCTTCGCGCAGCAGTTGACCGCCACAGAAATTGCCGCCGTGGTGACCTACGAGCGTAATGCCTGGGGCAACGACAGCGGCGATATGGTTCAGGCAGCCGACGTTAACCAGGCAAGCTCAGGTGCGCCAAGCGGCACAGATGCCGGTACAAATGCCGAGACGGCTCAACCGACACCTCCACCAGCAGCCACAACGACCGAGTCAACCGAGCCGGCCTCCTCTAATGATGACGCTAAAGCAGTGGTTTTAGACGACCTCAGCATGGATGAGCTGATGGCTAAGGGCGAGCAGGTTTACCTCGGCCACTGCGCCGCCTGCCACCAGGCCACAGGCATGGGTCTGCCGGGCGCCTTCCCGGCACTCAAGGGCAGTGCCATCGCCACAGGGCCCGTTGATAACCACATCGACATAGTGCTTCACGGCAAGCCGGGTACCGCCATGCAGGCCTTTGCCAGCCAGTTAACGCCTCAGGAACTCGCTGCGGTGATCACCTTTGAGCGCAACGCCTGGGGTAATAACACAGGCGATATGGTTCAGGCAACAGACGTCAATCAAGCAGGTCAATAGGGAGGCATTATGAATGCAATAACGCGTGAAGCAGATATGGATGCCACTCATATTGGCGAACATTCGACCCACCATGAGGAGCATCCCACGGGAATAAAACGTTGGCTGTTTACCACCAACCATAAAGATATCGGTACCCTCTACCTCTGGTTTAGTTTCATCATGTTCTTAACCGGCGGCGCCATGGCCATGGTGATCCGTGCCGAGCTATTCCAACCGGGTCTGCAACTGGTGGAGCCTAACTTCTTCAACCAGATGACCACGGTACATGGTCTGATCATGGTATTTGGCGCCGTGATGCCAGCCTTTACCGGCCTGGCTAACTGGCTGATCCCTATGATGATAGGGGCGCCAGACATGGCCCTACCCCGCATGAACAACTGGAGCTTCTGGATCTTGCCCTTCGCCTTTGCGATCCTGATTAGCTCGCTGTTCATGGAAGGTGGCGGCCCTAATTTTGGCTGGACCTTCTATGCCCCGCTGTCGACGGCCTATAGCCCGGACAGTACGGCCTTGTTTGTCTTCTCGGTACACATCATGGGGATCAGCTCCATCATGGGCGCCATCAATGTGATCGTCACCATAGTCAACATGCGCGCCCCCGGCATGACTTGGATGAAGCTGCCACTGTTTGTCTGGACCTGGCTGATCACCGCCTTCCTGCTGATCGCCGTGATGCCAGTGCTCGCCGGTGTGGTCACCATGGTACTGACAGACAAGTTCTTCGGCACCAGCTTCTTCGATGCCGCCGGCGGTGGTGATCCTGTGATGTTCCAGCATATCTTCTGGTTCTTCGGCCACCCCGAGGTCTATATCATGATCTTGCCATCCTTCGGCATCATCTCGGCCATAGTACCCGCCTTCAGCCGCAAGAAACTGTTTGGCTACTCCTCCATGGTATACGCCACCGCCAGCATCGCGATCCTCTCGTTCCTGGTCTGGGCGCACCACATGTTTACCACAGGGATGCCTGTGTTCGCCGAGCTCTTCTTCATGTACTGCACCATGCTGATCGCCGTACCGACCGGGGTGAAGGTATTCAACTGGGTCGCCACCATCTGGCGCGGCTCACTTACCTTCGAGACCCCCATGCTGTTCTCGCTGGCCTTCATCATCCTCTTCACCATAGGCGGCTTCTCCGGGCTGATGCTGGCCATCACGCCGGTGGATTTCCAGTACCACGATACCTACTTCGTCGTGGCTCACTTCCACTATGTACTGGTGTCGGGCGCCATCTTCTCCATCATGGCGGCGGCTTATTACTGGCTGCCTAAGTGGACGGGACACATGTATAGCGAGAAGCTCGGCAAGCTGCATTTCTGGTGCTCCGTCATCTCGGTGAACGTGCTCTTCTTCCCCATGCACTTCCTGGGGCTGGCAGGCATGCCGAGACGTATTCCGGACTACTCGATTCAGTTTGCCGATGTTAACCAAATTGTCTCTATCGGCGGCTTCGCCTTCGGCCTGTCGCAACTGATCTTCCTGGTGGTGGTGATCAAGTGCATTCGCGGCGGTGAGGCAGCACCCAGCAAGCCGTGGGATGGCGCCGAAGGTCTGGAGTGGACCCTGCCGAGCCCGGCCCCCTACCATTCATTCTCGACACCACCCGAGGTGAAATAGCATGACGGACACTAAGGCGTACTCCAACCGTAAGCTGATCGGCCTATTGCTACTAGGTTGCGTGGGCATGTTTGGCTTCGGATTCGCCTTGGTACCCCTATACGATGTGCTATGTGAAAAATTAGGCATCAATGGTAAGACGCAATCGACCGCCGCCGAATATAAGGCGGTGACCATAGACACCAGCCGTACGGTAACGGTCGAATTTATGGCTCAGACTCAGAAAGATATGCCCTGGGTCTTCGCCCCCGAGATGAAACGTATTCAGGTGCATCCGGGTGAGGTGGTCCGCACTCAGTTTCACGCCAAGAACCTCTCGGCGCAGCAGATTGTCGGACAGGCGATCCCCTCTGTCTCTCCGGGTCAGGGCGCGGCCTACTTCCACAAGACGGAGTGCTTCTGCTTTAACCAGCAAAGACTCGAAGCCAATGCCGATGCGCAATTACCCTTGATCTTCTACGTCGATACCGAGCTGCCCGAGCAGATCTCGACACTGACCCTCTCTTATACGCTATACAACATCACCGACAAGGGGTACGTAGGTGATGTTGAGCAAGGAGCTGCGAAATGACAAGCAAACATGAACATTACTATGTCCCCGCCCAGAGTGCCTGGCCCATCATAGGTGCCTTCGGCCTCTTCCTGATCGCCTATGGCGCCGGCAGTTATGTACAGCAGTTACAGACGGAACAAACCAGTGGTGGCTATATCCTCACCGCAGGCATCGCCGTTATCCTCTACATGGTCTTCGGCTGGTTTAGGACCGTGATCGGCGAGTCCATGTCTGGCCTCTATTCCAAACAGATGGACCGCTCCTTCAGGCAGGGCATGAGCTGGTTTATCTTCTCCGAGGTGATGTTCTTTGCCGCCTTCTTCGGTGCCCTGCTCTATGCCCGCACCATTGCCGTGCCTTGGCTCGGCGGCGCCTCTAACAATGCCATGACTCACGAGGTACTCTGGCCCAATTTCCAGGCGGTTTGGCCCCTGGTGACCACACCGGACGGCACCAAGACGGAAGCCATGGGATGGACGGGCCTGCCCCTCTACAACACCATCATACTGCTGACCTCGTCGGTCACCCTGCACTTCGCCCACGTGAGCCTGGAGAAGAGTAAACGCACCGCGCTCACCCTCTGGCTGGGGATCACTATACTCTTAGGTCTCGCCTTCCTCTTCCTCCAGGCGAAAGAGTATGCCCACGCCTATCAGGAGATGGGGCTGACCCTCTCCTCCGGCGTCTATGGCAATACCTTCTTCCTGCTCACTGGATTTCACGGCATGCACGTGACCCTGGGAACCATCTTCCTGTTCGTGCTCTTCTTGCGGGTATTAAAGGGGCATTTCACGCCTGATAAGCATTTCGCCTTCCAGGCGGGCAGTTGGTATTGGCACTTTGTGGATGTGGTCTGGCTATGCCTGTTCGTATTCGTCTATGTCCTCTAAGGAGGCTAGTGATCGCCTATTAATAGGGTCTGGGATTTGGGGTGATCACCCCAAGTCCCAGGGCTATCAACAGCAAGAGCACCACCAGCACAGAGAAAAGCACGCGCCGCCCCAGATACTGACTCATGGGCGCCTTACTTTCTCCCTTCACCAAGACAAATAGGGCCCGGCCAAGATTAAAGATAATGAAGACCAACAGCAGTACTAAAACGACTTTAAACAGCAATATTTCGCTCATGAAGGCTCCCACAATTCGCGGCGGCACGATTTTTCTCGTTTTAGTTACTTTGCTGGTATTCACCATCTTGGTCAAGTTGGGGCTGTGGCAGCAAGGCAGAGCCGCCGAGAAGCAGGCACTGCAACAGGCGCTCGAACTCAAGCAGGCCGCCACGCCGCTGGATTATCGGCAACTACTTAGCCTAGCCGAGCACGAATCCCTCACCGGATACCGATTGGAGGTCACCGCGACGCCTATAGACGCCCCCGCCATACTGCTGGATAACCAGGTCTACGAGGGTCGCGTCGGCTATCTGGCCTATCAGGTGATGCGTGTCGAAGCCGATGCGCCTTTACTAATGATCGAACTCGGCTTCATCGACAGTGGCCTAGACAGACAAAAGTTACCCCAAATAACCCGAATAAGTCAGACGGTGACATTAAGCGGGCGTGTCTATCAGAGGGCTAGTAACCCCTTGAGCCGACATCTACTGGCCGAAGTGGGCGCTCCCATGCGAATTCAAAACCTTAACCTGACCGAGCTATCTCAGCAGCTAGGCATGCCGTTGGCCCCCGCCATACTGCAACCCGAGGCGATACCGGGCGGCGCACTGCCACATCCCTGGCAGCCGATCCCCATGAGTGCACAGAAACACCAGGGCTATGCCCTGCAGTGGTTCTCCATGGCGACTGTCTTTCTAATACTCATGACTTACCTTCTGATATTTAAGGGAAAAATAAGAAATCCAGTGAAAACGAATGAGTGTCGTAACTTGTTGCGTAAAGACATCTGACCCTGTAGGTTAATCAATAGGCACCTTGATAAAGACGGTGCCTACCCAGGTAAATGGTCACTTCCTAGCCGTCTCGGGGAGTTGATATTTTTCGGTGTCTGGCGCGTGCTAACCCATAAAATAATCAACCAGAGGATTAAGATGAGATCCCCAAAGAGCCGAGGCGCAAAACCCCTAATTATCTTACTGCTGGTCTTTGTCTTGCCCGTGGCGGTAGCAAAACTGGTGCTGAGTCTGAACCTCTATCATGGCGGCGCCACCAACAAGGGGGAGCTTCTGCCGCCCGACACCAACTATGCCCGCCTGGCCATGACCAATCCCATGCCCAAACACTGGCAGATGATCTACCTGCTTCCGGCACAATGCGATCAGGCCTGTATGAACCGACTCTACATACTGCATCAGAGCCAGATCGCCCTGGGGCGAGACCAGCACAGGGTCAATCCCATTATATTATTGCAAGCTGACAGCGATCTCATGGCGCTGCAGGAGAGTGAGTTCGACTTCACCACGGCCCAGGCCACCGAGGCGGTCAGCCAGATGCTGACCCGGGAGGAGATCATCATAGTGGATCCGCTGGGTTCGCTGGTGATGCGCTACCCCCAGGTTGAAGATGAACAGGCCCAGCTGATGCTCGGCAAAGCGTTGATCGCCGACTTAAGAAAGATGCTTAAACTGTCGAGGGTCGGCTAATGCAGATGACATCGGTACTGAAACTCACCTTAGTCTTTACCCTGTGCGTGATCTTAATGGGGGCCTACACCCGACTCTCGGACGCCGGCCTAGGCTGTCCCGACTGGCCGGGCTGCTACGGCATGATCAAGGTGCCCACCCAGAGCCATGAACTGGCCAAGGCCCAGGACAGCTTTCCCGAACATACGGTAGAACCAGAGAAAGCCTGGCTGGAGATGATCCACAGGTATATTGCCGGCACCTTAGGCCTACTGGTCGCCTTCATCCTCTTCATCAGTTTCAGGCAGCCCGACGCCCCTAAGAAGCTCCCCAGCTTTATCGCCCTATTGATCCTGTTCCAGGCGGCGCTGGGGATGTGGACGGTCACCATGAAACTCATGCCCGTGGTGGTGATGTCGCACCTGATCGGCGGTTTCACCCTGATCTCCCTGCTATGGCTGCTCTACCTCAGAACCAAGCCACTGCGACTACCCGGCGGCGAACCCAGGCTGAGAAAACTCGCCCCCTACGCCCTCTTCTGCCTCGGCTTACTCGTGCTGCAGATCATCCTGGGCGGCTGGACCTCATCTAACTATGCGGCGCTGGCCTGCACCACACTGCCCATCTGCGAAGGGGACTGGGTAAGCAATCTCGACCCACTGCATGCCTTTTACCCCCTACATAAGACGGAAGGCAGCTATGAGTTTGGCATACTCGACTACTCCTCCCGCATGACTATCCATGTGGCGCACAGATTCGGTGCCATCATTACGGCGACAGCCCTGCTTTGGCTGATCTACCGCATGATCAAACTGTCTCACTCTCAGCTACTCAGACGCAGTGCCTGGGTGCTACTAGGCTTGTTGTGCCTACAGATAGCACTTGGCATCAGCAATGTTGTGCTGCACCTCCCCTTGGGAGTTGCCGTATCCCATAACGCGGGCGCCGCACTCTTATTACTCACCCTGGTTTTCATCAACTACGCCCTGTGGCGTAAGGCATAAGGAGGCATCGCCATGGCCAAACCTATGACAATCACCAAGCATGCCGTTACCCCTCTCCCCTGGCGCGCCTATCTGGAGATGACCAAGCCAAGGGTAGTCGCCCTGATGCTGTTGACCGTATTGGTCGGCATGTGCCTGGCGGTACCTGGCGCCGTACCGGTTCAACCCTTAATCGCCGGTCTAATTGGCATAGGCATGATGGCGGGGGCGGCTGCGGCCTATAACCATCTGATCGACCGCCGCATCGACGGCCTGATGGCCCGAACCTATAATCGTCCGCTCCCCAAGGGGCGCGTCTCCATCACCAAGGCGTTGACCTTTGCGACCGGGATGGCGATTCTCGGCTTTATGCTGCTCTACTGGGCCGTCAACCCGCTCACCGCCTGGCTCACCTTCGCCAGCCTCATAGGCTACGCGGTGATCTATACCGCCTATCTCAAGCGTGCCACGCCACAGAATATCGTCGTCGGCGGCCTGGCCGGAGCCATGCCACCGCTGCTGGGTTGGACGGCGATAACCGGCGAGTTTCACGGCCATGCCCTGCTGTTAGTGATCATCATCTTCGCCTGGACGCCGCCCCATTTCTGGGCGCTCGCGATCCACAGACGCGCCGAGTATGCCAAGGTCGATGTGCCCATGCTGCCAGTGACTCACGGCGTCGAATTTACCAAGACCTGCATCCTGCTCTACACGGTTTTACTGGCGCTGGCCTGTCTATACCCTGTGCTCGTTGGCATGTGCGGTCCCCTCTATCTGGTGGGGTCTACCCTGTTAAGCTGCGGCTTTATCTATAAGGCCTGGCAGCTCAAGTATAGAGACCAACTGGGACTGGCGATGCAGGTGTTTCGCTTCTCCATCTACCACCTGATGCTGCTCTTCTTGCTGCTCTTGGTCGACCACTATCTCTGGAGCTAACGATGAAGCCAATACTGGTCATCATTACCTTACTCATCTTCAGCGGCCTGGGGGCGATCGCGGCGGTTAACTACACAGCTAAGCCCACGCCGCCCGAGTTGCTCACCAGCTATCGCTATCCCCAGCAGCGCCCCTTGTCCCCCTTCGAGCTAACCGATCAGAACGGCAAGGCCTTTACCAACGAGCAGCTTAAGAACAAGTGGAGCCTGTTCTTTGTGGGCTATACCTCCTGCCCGGATGTGTGCCCCACCACGCTTGGCAAACTGGCGGCGGCCTATCAACAGCTGGAAGGTGTGGTGGATCTGCAGGTGGTGTTTCTGTCGGTCGACCCTGCACGGGATACCCAGGCAAGGCTCAAAGATTACATCAACTTCTTTAATCCCAACTTCGTTGCCATCACGGCGCCCCATAGCCAGTTGCTCCCGCTGACCCGGGAACTTGGCTTCGTCTATACCATGGTGGGCGAAGGCGAAAATTATCAGGTGGATCATAGCGCCTCCATGGTGCTCATCTCTCCCGACGGCACCCGAATGGCGACGGTTAAGCCCACCAGCCTAGATCCTCGTCAGCTACCTCAAATCCGCAACAAGCACCTCATTCACGATGTGATCGCCCTGGCGACCCACTATGGTGAGTAACAAAATCCTTCACTGTCGGCTCCCACACGGGAGCCGACTTAGTTAAAAAACTGTTATTTTTCAGGCAAGCCTCTTATTTACCGTCTATCTTTTGATCCTAGTGGAGTCTTAATGACAGGGATTGTAGAGGAGCCCCCCGATGACCCAGAGTCCGATCCGCTTGGCGTCTGAGCTGACGATTCGTAACATCCAGCAGGTCCACCATGATATTGCCGAACAGCTCACCGCGTCTGATACCTTGAGTATCGACGCCAGCCAGTTGACCCGGGTCGATACCTCAGGTGCCCAGCTGCTCTACTTTTTGCATCACTATTGCCAAACGCACCACCACGCCATCGAATGGACACCTCCCGCGGAAGAGGTCGGGCATACCTTGGCCGAGTTGGGGCTCGACGCGGCACAGATCTTTGCGCTTACTCAGGAGACAATTCAAGAATGAAGAAAATACTCGCAGTGGATGATTCTGCCTCCATGCGTCAGATGGTGGGCTTTACCCTTAAGACGGCTGGATTCGAGGTTACCGAGGCCTGCAATGGTGACGAGGCGCTGACCCAGGCCAAGAGCCAGGACTATGACTTAGTGATCTCAGACGTCAACATGCCAGTGATGGACGGTATCACCCTGATCCGTAACCTGCGCACCCTACCCAACTACAAGTTTACCCCTCTACTGATGCTCACCACCGAGTCGGGCAGCGACAAGAAGCAGGAGGGACGATCGGCCGGTGCCACCGGCTGGATAGTCAAACCCTTTAATCCCGACCAGTTGCTTGCCACGGTCAACAAAGTATTACGTTAATTTGATTGGATGGTGAGATATGGAAATCGATCTGAGTCAATTCAGCCAAGTCTTCTTCGAAGAAAGTCTCGAAGGCTTGGAAAGCATGGAATCAGAGCTGCTGAAATTAGATATCGCCGCGCCGGATCCTGAGGCGATCAACACCATCTTTCGCGCCGCGCACTCCATCAAGGGCGGCAGCGCGACCTTCGGCTTTACCCAGGTTGCTAACTACACCCACCTGCTGGAGACATTACTCGACGAGATCCGTGACGGTCGCCGCGAGATGACCAGTCATCATCAGGACATCTTGCTGCTGTCGGTCGATCTGCTGCGCAACATGCTCGATGCCGTGATGCACCAACAGACCTTCGACGACCCTATGCTCAGCGAACTTGAGCAGAAATTTGCCGCCGAGCTGAACCAGGCTAACTCGCCAGAGCAAACACCAAACGACCCCGAGACGCCAGAGCTAACCACCTGGCAGATCACCTTCAAGGCGGGGACGGACATACTCAGGTACGGTAACGATCCCCTGCTGATGTTCAACGAGCTCAACCTGTGTGGCGAGCTTAGGGTCGAGCTTGTCCCCCAGGAGATCCCCGACTTCACTCAGTATGACCCCGAGGCCTGCTATCTCACCTGGTCGCTCACCCTCACCACTGACCAGCCCCTGTCCCGTCTCAAGGAAGCCTTCGAGTGGGTCGAGGATGAATGTGAAATCGATTATCAGGCGCATACGCAAGAGAGCGCAACACCGCCAGCCGAGGCTGAAGCCCCATCAGAACCGGTTAGCCAAACCGATACACCAAACAAGGCTGCCAGCCCGGTAAAACCCAGCGTGGTGAGTAGTAAGAACCAAGATGCGGGTTCGATTCGTGTCAGCATCGAGAAAATAGATCTGCTGATCAACATGGTGGGCGAGCTGGTGATCACCCAGGCCATGCTCGGCCAGATTGGTCAGCAGGAGGAGATGACACCAGAATCCTTCATCACCATGAAGCAGGGACTGGAGCAGCTGGCCAGCCACACCCGGGATCTGCAGGAGAGCGTCATGCAGATCCGTATGCTGCCCATCAGCTTTGCCTTTAACCGCTTCCCCCGTCTGGTGCGGGACATAGGTCAGCAACTGGGCAAGCAGGTGGAACTGATCCTCAAAGGGGAAGATACCGAGCTGGACAAGACGGTAATGGAGAAGATTGTCGACCCTATGGTGCACCTGGTGAGAAACTCCCTCGACCACGGCCTCGAGACTCCAGAGGTGCGTCGCCACAAGGGTAAGCCCGAGACAGGCACCCTCACACTGAATGCCTTCCATCAGGGCGGCAACATCATCATAGAGATCATCGATGACGGCGCCGGCCTGAATACCCAAAAGATCCTCGACAAGGCACGGGCCAAGGGGCTGGTAGGCAGCGATGAAGAGCTCAGCGAAGAGGCCATTCACCAGCTTATCTTTAAACCCGGCTTCTCTACCGCAGAGACAGTCTCCGACCTCTCGGGACGAGGCGTCGGCATGGATGTGGTGCTGAGAAACATCCACGAACTCAACGGCACCATAGAGCTGAAATCCACCCAGGATAAGGGCAGCCGCTTTACCATACGCCTGCCGCTCACCCTGGCGATCCTCGACGGCCAGTTGGTCCGCATAGGCAGACACACCTATGTCGTTCCCCTAGTCGCGATCCATGAGTCACTCGAGGTACCCACGGCCCACATCAATCGCCTGAGTGAAGAGCATGAGGTGGTTCGTCTACGGGACGAATATCTGCCAGTGCTCAAGGTCTACGAGGCCTTCAATCATGAGGCCGACGCCAAACAGATTAAAGATGGCCTGGTGATGGTGGTCGATGCCAACAACGACAAGGTCGGGCTCCTGGTCGACGAGCTTCTGTCTCAGCAGCAAGTGGTGATCAAGAGCCTAGAAGACAACTACAGCAAGGTGCCCGGCATCTCGGGGGCCACCATACTCGGCGACGGCACGGTTGCCTTGATCATAGATATTGCCGGATTAGTCGGCCTCGCGGGCATCAACAGCACCCAAGAGCACGCCGCCTAGGGAGCCAAATGATAGGGAACCAAATGAAAAGGGAGATTCATCCATGACACAGGCAGATGAAGCAGGCATCACACTCACCGCCAAAGACGATGCCAGCGACCAGTATCTAACTTTCATCATGGCCGATGAGGAGTATGGCGTCGACATTCTCTCGGTACAGGAGATACGAGGCTGGGAGCCCACGACCGTCATTCCCAACTCCCCGGGCCATGTCAAAGGGGTGATCAACCTGCGCGGCACCATAGTGCCCATCATAGATCTGCGGCAGAGATTCGGTATCGCCAGCCTGGACTATGGCCCTACGACTGTGGTGATCGTCATCAAGGTCTGCGTCGGCGACGAACACAAGGTGATCGGCATAGTGGTCGATGCCGTCTCCGATGTATTCAGCGTCAATCACAAGGATCTTCGCGATGCTCCCGACTTTGGCGAAGAGACAGATCTCACCTTCATCAAGGGACTCGCCAACCTGGCGGACAAGATGGTCATCCTTTTGGATATCGACACCCTACTAAGCAGCGAGGTGTTGCCCGAGGCCGCCCAACTGTCAAACATCATCAATACTATCGACGCTGCATCGACACAGGCTGTCAGCGCCTAAACCGGCAAGAGAGGAACAGAGAATGGATGCAATGAACAGCAAGACTGGCAACGCAAACAATCTGCCAATCATTGGACTGCTTATCGCCGCCGTCGCAGCCCTATTAGCCTTCACCCAGCAGCCCTCGCTCTGGGTTGGCATAGCTCAGGTGATAGCCATCGCCGTCATCGCCCTGGGTGTTCAACAGCAGGGACAGCTGCAACACAATCTGCGACAAGCCTTCGACGAGATCCGCCAGGCAATCAATGGCAAGAATCCCCCCAGCTTTTCCGCCTTCGACTATCCTCATTGGCCGGAGATCAGCCACAGCCTGACCCAGCAATGGCATGCCAATCAAGCCAGCCAGGCGCAGCTGAGGGCGCTGGAGATCTGTCAGGCCAACGTGATGTTAGCCGACCCGCAAGGCAATATTAACTTCCTTAACCAGTCGCTACGCCACACCCTGGAGCAGGCCGAGTCAGACATACAGCAGGCCATTACCAGCTTCAGCGTCGACACGCTGATTGGCACCAACATGGACACCTTCCACCAGCAACCCAGCCATCAGCAAAACATCATAGCCAGCTTGAAGCGACCTCACTCCGCGCAGATTAAAGTGGGCAGTCGCATCTTCTCGCTGATCGCCTCCCCCGTGTTTGACGATGAACATCAGCGCATCGCGACCGTGGTCGAATGGCAGGATAAGACGGAGGCACTGGCCAAGGCCGACGCAGAGAACAAGCTGGCTCAGGAAAACAGCCGCATCAAGCAGGCATTAGATGTCTGCCGTGCCAACGTCATGGTGGCGGATGCCGATTACAACATCATCTACCTCAACGACTCTGTTACCCAGATGCTTAAAGACAATGAGCAGACGCTGCAACAGACGCTGACCAAGTTCAACACAGATAGCCTGATCGGCAGCAATATCGATCTCTTCCACCAGAACCCGGCCCATCAACGTAAGATGCTCGACAGGCTCACCGGCAGCTATGACACCAGCATTCAGGTCGCCGGACTCGACTTTACCCTGATTGCCACCCCAGTGTTTCAGAACGGTGTGCGCACGGGCACAGTGGTCGAATGGCAGGATGTGACCGAGAAGCTGGCCAAGGAGACTACAGAACGTCAGCTGGCCGCCGAGAACGCCCGCATCAAGCAGGCGCTGGACAACGTATCCTCCAATACCATGGTGGCCGACGCCGATCTGAATATCATCTACATGAACAAGGCCGTCAGCCAGATGTTCAAGCAGGCGCAGAACGATATCGCCAAGGATCTGCCGAACTTCGATGCCGGCAACCTCATCGGCGTCAACATAGACAACTTCCACAAGAATCCCAGCCACCAGCGCAACCTGCTCAAGACGCTGACCAACACCTATACCAGCCAACTCAAGGTGGGCGGACGCACCTTCCAGGTGGTTGCCAATCCCATCCGCGACCCTAACGGCGCCAGCATAGGCACGGTTGTAGAGTGGTCCGACAGAACCGCCGAGGTAGCCATAGAGCATGAGATAGACTCCATCATCAGCGCCGCCAGCAAGGGCGATCTCTCCCTGAGGGTCGGCACCCAGGATAAAGAGGGCTTCTTCCTCAACCTCTCTAACGGTCTCAACCGTCTGGTCGGCATCGCCGATCAGGTGATCGGCGATGTGGTCAATATGTTCGATGGCCTGGCTAAGGGGGATCTCAATCGTCAGATCCAGGGCGAATATCAAGGCCAGTTTGGTAAGCTGCAGGCCGATGCCAATGCCACCGCCTCCAAGCTGACCGAGGTGCTCGACGGCATCAACCAGTCGGCCAATACCGTCACCTCCGGGGCGGAGGAGATAGCCCAGGGTAACGCCGATTTGAGTCAGCGTACCGAGGAGCAGGCCGCCTCCCTCGAAGAGACCGCCTCCAGCATGGAGGAGATGACGGCGACGGTCACCCAGAGTGCGCAAAACGCGACGGTCGCCAACCAACTGGCCCAAGAGGCCAACACTAAGGCCGCCCATGGTGGCAAGGTGGTCGACCAGGCCGTGACCGCCATGGAGGCGATCAACGAGTCGAGCAAGCGCATCGCCGACATCATAGGGGTGATCGATGAGATCGCCTTCCAGACCAATCTGCTGGCCCTCAATGCCGCCGTCGAAGCCGCCAGAGCGGGCGAGCAGGGTCGCGGCTTTGCCGTGGTGGCGGGCGAGGTGCGTAATCTGGCCCAACGCAGCGCCGGCGCCGCCAAGGAGATCAAAGAGCTGATCCGCGACAGCGTGACCAAGGTAACCGACGGCACCCAGCTGGTTAACCAGTCTGGCGAGACCCTGGAAGATATAGTGCAAGCCGTCACTAAGGTGGCCGACATGATAAGCCAGATCAGCATAGCCTCAGATCAGCAATCGGCGGGCATCCAGGAGGTCAACAAGGCGATCTCCCAGATGGATGAGATGACGCAGCAAAATGCCGCCCTGGTCGAACAGGTGTCGGCCGCCGGCGATGCCATGGCGGAGCAGGCACGCAACATGAAAGCCCAGCTCGGCTTCTTCCAGTCCCAGACCCCGGTACATTCGGGCATGACCTCGGCGCCGCTCTCACTGGTATCCGGCGACAGCCATGGCCCCTTGAATATCAGCAACGAGGAGTGGAATGAGTTTTAATACCAATCACAGTAAGTAAGCGATCAGTTATTGATTACGATTGGTATAAGGTCTGTGGGCGCCAAGGGAAGGCGCCCCCATTGAGTCGAATCGATCGCCAGGAACCGAGATCAGGCTAGGGGAAACAATTGGAACAGAGCAACGAAAAGGAATTTCCGATGGCGCAGCAAGACTTCGAATTTATTCGACAGCTTGCCTATCGCGAATCGGGCATAGTGTTGCCAGACAGGAAGCAGCACATGGTCTACTCGCGCCTCAGCAGACGCCTGCGTGCGCTCAAGTTGAATAACTTCAATCAGTATTGCCAAAGATTAGCGGACGATGGCGGCGAGCTGATCAACTTCATCAACGCCCTGACCACTAACCTCACCTCCTTCTTTCGCGAAGCGCACCACTTCGACTATCTCGAGCGGCACCTGGTGCCTCAGTGGCAACAGAGACGAAACCGTCGCCTGCGCATCTGGTCATCGGCCTGCTCTAGCGGCGAAGAGGCTTACAGCATCGCCATGACTCTGGCGAAACACTTTCCGCCGGCCAGCTGGGATCTGAAGATACTCGCCACGGATCTCGACACAAACGTGCTGGACAGGGCCAAGGCCGGGATCTACAGCCAGGAGGCCATGGCTAACCTACCCAAAGCGTTGCTAAACCAGTATGTCGAGCCAGGACCTAATGCCGATGAGGTCAGGCTTTGCGACTCGCTCAAGCGACTGATCCACTTCAAACAGTTGAACCTACTGGGCGAGTGGCCCATGCACGGCCCCTTCGATCTCATCTTCTGTCGCAATGTGCTCATCTACTTCGATATCCAGACCAAGGTGAAGATCATCCGCCAGTTTCGACAGCTGCTCGCCGAAGATGGCCACCTGTTTATCGGCCATTCGGAGACGCTGCATAATATCTCTAGCGATTTCAAACTGATCGGTCAAACCATCTATCAACCTCAACATGCCGCCCTGGTGCGGCAACGACTCGGTGCCAGAGCATGAGACAGATGACGCGAGAGGATGGCGCCAGATGATTAAAGCATTGATCATAGATGACTCACCTCTGGTCAGGCAGCTGCTTACCCATATGCTCTCACAGGCACCGGATATCAAGGTGGTCGCCTCAGCCGAAGATCCCTACGAGGCCAGGAGCCTGATCAAGCAGTTCAACCCAGATGTGCTGACCCTAGATATCGAGATGCCCAAGATGGATGGCATCGCCTTCTTGCGCAACCTAATGAAGCTCAGGCCCATGCCGGTCGTCATGGTCTCAACCCTGACCCACAAGGGCGCCGAGGTCACCCTGGAGGCCTTGGCCTTAGGAGCGGTAGACTTCATCTCTAAACCTAAGTCGGATCTCACCAACACCCTGCTGGATTATACCGATGAGCTGATCGACAAGGTGCGCACCGCCGCCGTCAGCCATGTTAAGCCGCTCAACCGTCCTGTTGCTCGGGTAACCACAAGTAATAAGTTTGAAAACACAGGGAACAAGTTGATCGCCATCGGCGCCTCCACCGGCGGTACCGAGGCGATCCAACGGGTGATCACTCCGCTACCGGCAAATACTCCTCCCATCGTCATTACCCAGCATATTCCCGCCGCCTTTAGCCTCTCTTTCGCCAAGCGACTGGATACCCATTCGGCGATGAAGGTGATCGAGGCCAAGGGTGGAGAGCTGATAGAGAGCGGTACCGCCTATCTGGCGCCGGGGGATGCCCACCTAGCGGTGGAGAAGCGTGGCACCAGGCTCTATACCAAGCTGCTGGACTCAGATCCGGTCAATCGCCATAAGCCCGCCGTGGATGTGTTGTTCAACAGCATCGCCGAGTGCTATGGCGCCGACACCATAGGCATACTGCTGACAGGCATGGGAAGAGATGGCGCCCTGGGGCTGGAACGACTCAAGACCGCCGGCAGTCACACTATAATACAAGATGAAGCCAGCTCTGTGGTCTGGGGCATGCCGGGCGCAGCCGCTGAGCTCAATGCCCACAAGGAGATATTACATCTGGATAAGATCCCCACCCGGCTGATGGAGCTACTCAACAGCAGTAAGACGGCGGAGATCTCCTAGCACTCATTACTCCTGTATCCAGGTACCATCGTTTTTCGGCCTAACCCAGGCCTGGGAGAACCAGTAGTAACGACCACTCGCCTTGCTTGGCGCGGTGCAGTTATAACGTGAACGACCCGGCGGCAGATCCATCAGCGCGCGAATACTAAAGGTATCCTCACTCGACCAGGTCGGCTTCATGGCACCTTGCCCCTGTACGAAGCACATCACCTGCCTAGCAAGGATATCTGTCATATCCAGGGTCACCTGCATCTCGGGTCGCCACTGCCCCTGCTCGAGCTGCGTATTACGCGGCGTTATCGCCAGCACTGGCATGTTCAGGCTATAGAGCTTGGCCTTGAGTGAGGTAAGATCCGCATAGGCACCCGCCACAGGAAAACGCGGTAAGGCGGTAAGCGACGAGTAACCTCCAGCGGCGCCCGACTGCTGCCCCAAACCCACGAAACCTAAGCTTTCCATCAAGGTCTCTATGGCCGTATTATATTCGCCATAGGGATAGGCTAACATCTTTACACTCTGGCCGGTTTTTGCCTGTATCTCTGCCTCGGTGGCGAGTACATTGCCTTTAATCCGGGCCAACCAGGCCTGCTCATTCTCACCGTGCAGGCGTCGGATCAGATGCTCATGGCCCCAGCTGTGATTGGCCAGCGTCACTCCGTCATCGCTGAGGCGTTTCAGGGTCGCCCAGTTCATCACATTCTTATGCTTGCGCATTATGGGATCGATGGAGATAAAGATGGTGTAGGGATAGCCGAACTCCTTCAAGATAGGATGGGCGGTATCGGCAATATTCTGATAACCATCGTCGAAGGTGATGGCCACCGTCTTGTCGGGCAGGTCCCGTCCCTGCTTTATCGCCTCGACCACCTGGGCCAAGGCCTTGACCTTGAAGCCGTTCTCCCTCAGATAGCTCATCTGCTCTCTGAACTGAGCGGGTGTCACGCTGGTCACCTTAGGGGTATCCTCGGATACATGATGATATTGTAGAATCACCACCGCCTGAGCCGAATAACTGAGACAGGCCAATAGCGCTGCTATCACGCTTCTAAACATATTGAGTAACCTCTGAGAGTCTATGTCGCCACTAAACTTATTGTTAAATAAACAGAAAAATAGCCAGCTGTTCGCGCTCGCCGTCCCCATGATTCTGTCTAACATTACGGTTCCCCTGCTGGGGCTGGTCGATACTGCCGTCGTGGGACATCTGAGTAACGCCTATTATTTAGGGGGAGTCGCCGTTGGGTCAACGGTGATCACCCTGATTTTATGGATTCTGGGCTTTCTGCGCATGTCGACAACGGGCCTAGTAGCGCAAGCCTTCGGCGCCAAAGAGATGCAGACCCAATACCGACTGCTGATTCAGTCGACCAGCCTGGCACTGCTACTCGCCCTCTTGGTACTGCTTCTGCAGCAACCCATCATAGACACGGCCATGGCGCTCTCCGATGCCAGCGAGCAGGTACAGTATTACAGCCAGGCCTATTTTAACATCCGCATCTGGTCTACCCCATTCGCCCTGGTCAACCTGGCACTGCTAGGTTGGCTACTGGGCCGCCAGCAACCTAAGGCCGCCATGTGGCAGCTCATCGCCGCCAACATCATCAACATACTGCTGGACCTTCTGTTTGTGATGGGGCTAGGCTGGGGTGTCGAGGGTGCGGCCTTGGCCTCTGTACTGGCCGACATGACAGGTTTTGCCGTGGCTGCCAGCATGGTACTTCGCACCATCAAACAGGAAGGTGACTTCGCCTTTATGCCACTGTGCCGCAGCCTATCGTTCAACTGCTACCAGAGATTGGTGCGCCTCAACCTGGATATCTTTGTGCGCAGCCTCTGCCTGCAACTCGCCTTCGCCTTCATGACCTTTCAGGGAGCCAACCTGGGTGACAATACGGTGGCCGCCAACGCCGTGCTGCTCAACCTACTGCTGCTCATCTCCTACGCCTTGGATGGTATTGCTTATTACGCTGAGGCAGAGGTGGGCCGCGCCGTGGGTGAGCACAACGGCATGCGCCTGACCCAAAGCGTCACCCTCGCCGGGCTATGGTCGGCCATCTTTGCCCTGCTGTTTACGCTGTTTTTTGCCCTGTGGGGCGAGCAGATAATCCATCTTCTGACCAACATACCTAAGGTGCGCCAGGAGGCTCAGGCCTATCTTGCCTGGGTCGTTGTCCTGCCGCTACTCGCCTTCGGCTCCTACCTGTTTGACGGCGTCTATATCGGCGCTGCCCAGGGCAAGGCCATGCGCAACACCATGATACTTGCCACCTTCGGGGTGTTCTTCCCCTCCTGGGCGCTGCTGCAGGACTATGGCAACCATGCCCTGTGGGCTGCCATGAGCCTGTTTATGCTCACCCGCAGCCTCAGCATGGCTTTGGATTACCGCTATCGGTTGACCAAGACCCTAACGAAAACGGGATGACCTAAGTCATCCCGTTGTGTTCCTGCTTACTCTTTACTGATAAGAGTGCTCACCGTGTTGGTGTTCGGTGACATCACGTACCCCGGTCAGCTCGCCAGGGAACATGTCCAGTAGCTGCTTCTCGATGCCATCTTTCAGGGTCACGTCGACCATGGAGCAACCGTTACAGCCACCGCCAAATTGCAGGATAGCGATACCGGCTTCGTCGATATCCACCAGCATGATGTTACCGCCGTGGCTGGCCAGCTGAGGGTTGATTTCAGACTGGATCACATACTCGATACGCTCTTTCAGCGGCGCATCGGCATCGACCTTACGCATCTTGGCATTAGGTGCCTTCAGGGTCAGCTGCGAACCAAGTTGATCGGTAACGAAATCGATCGAAGCGTCTTCGAGGAAAGGTGCACTCTTCTCATCCACCATGGCATGAAAACCATTAAATTCGAGTTCGATGTCGTCTGCCTCTACGGCATCCGGCGGACAATAAGACACGCCACACTCAGCCGAAGGGGTACCTGGGCTGATAACAAAAACGCGAATATGAGTTCCTTCAGGCTGGTCAGCGAGTAGCTTAACAAAATGCGCCTGAGCTGCATCGGAAATGGTGATCATTAAGACATGCTCCGTCAGGATAAACCCGAGTGTTTTAGTAAGAATTAAGACTATGATACTCCGACTATCACCAGCTTTGTAGCCCCTTTGTCTAATAGTCGTGAGATTTTTGCCTTGGCAGTATGGCTAAAGTCAGGCCGTAAGCTGGAAACTCACTGGTCTAACTGTTAATTTAGCCTTTATATACAATAATAAAGAGCATTACCATGCTGCGACTCTGCCTTTTGCTGCTTTCTATCGTTCCCCTGCTCGCGAGCTTTGCGACAAATGCCCAAAGCGTGATCTCAGTCTCGTCCGCCTACCAGACAAACAGCAGCCTGGCGTCACCCAGCGAGTTCCTCGGTTACCCACTTGGCCAGTGGCATCTGCGCCATGATCAGATCAACTTTTATCTCAAGCAGCTCGCCCAAAACAGTCCCAGAGTCAGCCTGGAATCCACCGGACAGAGCCACGAAGCCAGACAACAGCTCACGGCGGTGATCACCTCGGCCGCCAATCAGGCCAAGTTGGCACAGATCATCCAAGGACGTCAGCAAGTAAAAGCGGGTAAGGCCCCCGATGGCCCACTGATCATCTGGCTGGCCTATTCGATCCATGGTGACGAAGCCAGCGGCGCCCATGCGGCGCTCGAGGTCGGCTATCGCCTCAGCCAGAGCCAGGAACCCTGGGTGCAGGAATTACTGGATAAGGCCGTGGTGTTGATCACCCCGTCTCAGAATCCAGATGGTCTGGATCGTTTCTCTACCTGGACCAACAACTATACCGGCAAGGTAAAGGTGAGCGACGAGAATCACAACGAGCACAGACAAAACTGGCCCGCCGGCAGACGTAACCACTATTTTGCCGATCTCAATCGTGACTGGCTGTTCCTGCGCCACCCCGAGTCTCAGGGCCGCATCGCCCTGTTCCACAAGTGGCAGCCTCACTACCTGGGCGACTTCCACGAGATGGGCCACGATCAGACCTTCTTCTTCCAGCCTGGGGTACCGACACGCACCCATCCGCTGACCCCCAAGGAGAATCAGGCGATCACCCAAAAACTCGCCAGCTACCATGCCAAGGCATTAGACGAGGGCAAACAGCGCTATTTTACCAAGCAGATGTTTGACGATTTCTACTATGGTAAAGGCTCGACTTACCCGGACATTAACGGCGCCGTAGGCATACTGTTCGAACAGGCCAGCGTGCGCGGACAGCAGCAGAATTCAAAGAATGGCCTGCTGCGTTTCAGCCAGGCCATAGACAACCAGATAGCCACCTCCCTCTCCAGCCTCAAGGGAGCCCTGGCACTGGCCGATGAGCTGAAACAATACCAACGCCGCTTCTACCAGCGTAAAGACAAACACCCGCCCTCGGGCCGTGAGGCCGGCTTCCTGCTCGGCGCACCGGGCGATCCTGCCAGACGCGACGACCTCGCCCAGCTGCTGCGCCGCCACGGGATAGACTTCTTCTATCTCAAGGACAGGATGCAGCAGGGCAGACATCAGTACGGCCAGGACGACAGCCTGTTCGTGCCCATCAATCAGCCGCAGAAGACGCTGCTACTGGCCATGTTCGATCTGCGCACCGAGTTCGATGATGCCACCTTCTACGACGTCTCCAGCTGGAACCTGGCCTTCTCCTACAATCTGCAGATGGCCCGCAACGTCAATCTGAATGTCGACGATCTGCTGACCGAGCCGCAAGCCAGATCGCTAGGCAAACTGAGTAAGAACAATGTCGCGGCATTGGTCGATTGGCGACAGCAGAATGCCGCTCCCCTGCTGCAGGCCCTGCTCGGCGAGGGGGTTCGGGTCAAATTTGCCGCCAAGCCCTTCAGCCTGATGGTCGATGGCCAGCCCCTCAGCATGGCGGCAGGCACCCTGCAGATCCCAATGGCACAGGCCGCCTTAGCGCCGGACGCCCTGCTCGAAAGGCTCGCGGCGCTGGCTAAGCAACATAGGGTGCAGCTAGTGGGCGTGGATAGCGGACTGGCCAGCTCAGGCATAGACCTCGGCAGCCCGGATTTTCACGATATTGCCCCCATCAAGGCGCTAGTGGTGACCGGCTACGGCACCTCGTCGACCGAAGTGGGTGAGCTCTGGTATTTCATGGATAACCTTATCGGTGCCCCCCTGACTCAGGTGGATGTCAGCCGTCTGCCCAGCATAGATCTGACGCCATACACCCATGTGTTCCTCATGGACGGCAGCTATGCCAACCTGGAAGAGAAATACGCCCGCAAGCTGGGACAATTCGCCATAGAAGGCGGCGTCATCGTCGCCCAGAAAGGCGCGCTGCAGTGGCTATCCAAGGGCAACCTACTCAAGAGCGATATCAGAGAGAAACGTTATTTCAGTCAGCTGTTTGCCACCGATGGCCTCGCCTTCGGCGATAAGGGCAAGCTGGATGCACGCCAGGCGATCGGCGGCGCCGTACTGGCACTGAATCTGGACACCAGCCACCCCATCACCTTCGGCCTGGGTGGCAATCGCCTGCCTGTGCTGAAGAACAAGGCGTTTGGCCTGAGCAAGAACCAGCCGCCTTTCGTCACGGCCGCCACCTACGCCGACGAGCCCCTGCTGGACGGCTTCCTGGCCGAGGAGTATCAGCGCAGCCTGAGCCAGACCCCCGCCATTCTCGTCGAACGACACGGCAAGGGCGCCCTGGTGGCCCTGGCGGACAACCTCTTGTTTAGAAATATCTGGCTTGGCTCGCAGAAGGTGTATGCCAACAGCCTCTACTTTATTCCGGCCCTACATTGATCTTCGCACTTAACCCTTTTTCGACGCGGCAACGTTATAAAGGGTTAATCGCTAATCAGAGAATAGGAAAATGACATGAAGTTAACTCACACCATAGCGGCACTGCTTTTCACCCTAGGCTTAGCGGCTTGTCAGACCCAGGTGGACAAGGCGCAAGACTCGACAGAGTCCAAGCCACTGTCTATGGCGAACCCAGCCGCCGTCTACTGCGAATCCTTAGACGGCACACTCGACCTCGAGAGCGGAATCTGCACCCTGCCCAGTGGCGAGCAGATAGAACATTGGACCCTGTATCGCAGGGATCATCCTCAGGCAGAGGGCCAATAGCAAAAAAGCACCCTAGGGTGCTTTTTTAATACTTAGCGAGTAAGGCTAGCCGATAAAGCTGAGATAGCCCTGCAATATGATGGCGTTGACTATGTCGATGAAGAAGGCACCGACGATGGGCACCACCATGAAGGCCTGTGGCGATGGCCCCGTGCGTGACACCAGGGCCCCCATGTTCATCACAGCCGTCGGCGTGGCACCCAAGCCGAATCCACAGTGACCACCGGCCATGACGGCGGCGTCATAATTGGCGCCCATCAGCTTGAAGGTGACCCAATAGGCAAACAGCGCCAGCACGGCGGTCTGCACCAACAAGATAATGAGCAGCGGCACCGCCAGATCGAAGATCTCCCACAACTTAAGATTCATCAGCGCCATGGCTAGGAAGAGCGCCAGGGAAACCGTCCCCAAGACGTCGACACTCTCGCGGTTGATCTTAAAGCCGCGCGAGACCTCTGTGATGTTGGTGATCACCACACCGAAGAAGAGCGCATAGACGAACTCAGGCATCTTCAACCAGCCGATATCCAGATAGTCCACCAGGGAGCCAAACCACTTGGCACCGGCCACACACAACAAGAGAATAAAGAGCACCTCAAGGATACTCTTGGCCGTCACCCTGTCTTCTTCGAGCTGGTCATAGGTCACCAAATCCGGATGGTCCTTGTGGTGATTGCCACCGACACCGTAAGCGGAGACGAGACCATTCTTGTTGATCAGGCGCTGCGCCACTGGACCACCTATGATACCGCCCATCACCAGGCCGAAGGTTGCCGCCGCCATCGCCAGCTCCAGGGTGTTGATACCATACTGCTCGGAGAAGGTCTGCGCCCAGGCCGCACCTGTGCCGTGGCCACCCGACAGGGTGATCGAACCGGCGATCAGTCCCATCAGCGGTTCCAGCCCCAGGGCGGTGGCCATACTGACCCCCACGGCATTCTGAATTATGATGTAGAGCGAGGCGATAGCCAGAAACAGGAACACCTTGGTGCCACCCTTCATCAATAATTTATAACTGGCCGCCAGTCCCACGCTACTGAAGAACATCAGCATCAGGGTATTCTGCATCGACAGGGAAAACTCCAACGAGATGTTGTAGGAATGCAGCACGGTGATCACCGCCGCCACCAACAGACCACCCACTATGGGTTCGGGAATATTATATTTACGAAACGCTGCCACGTGACGATTAACCGAATGGCCAATAAAGAGCACTAAAATCGCCACCAGAAACGACTCCAGCTCTCCAACGGTATAAACAGTATTCATGGTTCTCCTTATTTAGGCGATAGCCATATCGGCCTATCTTGCCTTGTCATCGGACGCGCTACATCAAGCCGCCCAAGCATTGCCCTTTCTTAGGTCGCTCACGCCGGGCACTACTCCAATGTGTATCTCATCAGGAGATTCAAGATAGGAAGGTGTCGGCAATAAAGCGCCCCAACGGGACGAATGAAAATAAATTGAGGAAGGTCTCTAACCTAAGAGACGAGTTCAGCGGGTGGTTCGGCCGCCTCAGCGAGTCGTTCGCGTTCGGCCTTGGCGATATACTTAGGCTTACCTGTGCGATGAAGTTTAGCATTCGCCTTCTTCGCCTTGGCCTTAAGTGTTTGATTGATTTTCTTCTTTCTGTTCATGGCGGCGATTATAGCCTAAAACGCCGCCCCATTGGGTTATCAGAAAGTTAACAGTACAAATTTAATGCAAGTCAGTTCGGCTAAAATTGGGCGCCGACGGCCTAATCCCCCTAGAAAGCCTTAGCCGCCTGCGCCTCGATCTCTACCCGCCAGCGTGGGTCAAACAGCCCCTGGACGAAGAGCAAGGTGGTTGGCAATCCGCCCACATCAAACCCCAGACGCGCCTTGGCGGCTTGGTAGGCTGGTAGATCACCTCTGTCGACAAGGTAGATACGCACCGACACCAAGTCTTTCAAATCCATCTCGTTGGCCCGTAACATGGCGCGTAAGTTCTCCCACGCCTGCACTATCTGCCCCTCTGTGTCGGGCGCAAGCTTGCCCTGCCTGTCTATGCCCAGCTGTCCGGCAATATTCAGCCAGCGCGAGGGCCCTGGGATTAGCGCACATTGATGGTAGTTGGCCGCGGGGGCCGCCAAGGTATCCGGACTCCAGATCTTATTCACCTTCTCTCCTTTACTCGCTTGAATTAGACCCAGCGAGTCTGGCAAGTCGGGATACGGAGAAAAATGGAGGTGGCTTGAACTCACAGTTCAGGCCAGGGTTAACAATCTGCCATAAAAAAGCGCAGCCTATGCCGCGCTCCATTACTTAATATCGAACAAGACTTAATCTCGAGCAAGATTTAGCCTCGAACAAGACTTAAGATTTGGTCACCACCCACAGGGCGTGTAACAGGCCTGGAATGAAGAACAGCAGGCAGAGAATGATATTGATCAGCAGATCCTTACCGACACCACTCTTCAAGAAGACGGCAACCCGTGGCAGCAGAATAGCGATGATGACGAGCAGCAGTTTGTTGGTATCCATAGACAGGCTTCCTTAATTGACTCAATTTCGTTTTGGCCAATCTAACTTCTCAGGCTTACCCCATGTTTGCAACTGGTTTTTTACCCCGTTTAGGCCAAATGCCTCGCCCTGCTCAGGCGCGTGCCGATAGGCATACGCCTGCCCCTGCCATTCGAACCCCAGGGCGAAGGCGTGCAGGTAGCCACGATCGGCCTCCTCACCACCATAGAGGCTATCGCCGAGGATCGGCACCCCCAGGCTGGCCAGCGCTACCCTAAGCTGATGTGTCTTACCACTGAGCGGCTTGAGCAAATAGAGACGCAGTCCCTCGGCCACGGATTGCGAGAAAAACTGAGTGATCGCCGGGTTTTCCTTGCTGCGCAGCAGCTTATACATGCTGCGACGAGACTTGGCCATGTCGCCCACTATGCTGCCCTGCTTCTTCTTAGGCTTGCCCTTAGCCAGCGCCACATAGTACTTCTGCACCTTGTGCTCGCTGAAGAGACGGGTAAACCCGGCCGCCGCCTCGCTCGACTTGGCGAACAGCAGCAGGCCAGAGGTCATGGTATCCAGGCGATGTACCGAGTAGAGCTTGATGTCGAGATCCCGTTCTAGCTGTGCCATCACGCCTGCACTGCCGTCCTGGCTATGAAAGTGCACCCCGGGTGCCTTGTCGATCACCAGGAAGTCTGCCTCATCGGCAATGATCTGATACATGGATTGTCGCCCTTATGAAAAACGTATGCTCACCTGCAGCCCAGGCTGGTTATCGGAGAGTTCGATGCGGGCATTATGACGTTGCAAAATCGCCTTGACCAGCGAAAGTCCGAGCCCCGTGCCCTTGTTGTGACGGCTGGGATCCAGGCGCACCAGACGATCGAACACCTTCTCGGTGGCATCATCAGGGATTCCGGGTCCATTATCGCGGATCAATATGCGGTTCCCCTGCTGCGCTATCTCTATCTTGGCTCCCTCGCCGGAGTACTTAATCGCGTTGTCCACCAGGTTAAACAACGCCTGGAACAGCAGGTACTTATCCCCCATCACGCTATGGTCTTCGTCCAGCGACAGGGTCAATGTCTGGCCGTTGGATTCGGCCATCGCCTCGGCCATCTCAAACAGATCCTGACACAAATCGTTCAGACTCAAGGGTTGTAGTTCGAGATCTTGCTGCCCCTCCTCGATTCGGGTGAGGGATAACATGGCATCGAAGGTCGCCAGGCAGTGATCCAACTCCTCTATCAGGATGGCGCTGGCCTCATCCAGCTCCTCGACCGGCTTTTGCGGTAGCTGTTCCAAGCCGATTCTCAGGTGAGACAGTGGCGTCCTGAGATCGTGGGCGATATTGTCTGTGGCACCACGCACCGCATGCAGGTTGGCCTCCAGGGTATCTAGCACCTGGTTAAAGTTGCCCGCCAGCATATCGAACTCATCCTGTCGCCAGCTGATTGGCAGTCGAGTGGAATACTCGCCACGCTCGATGCGACGACTCAAACGGTTATACTGCACCAGTCGGCGCAGAATCGCCTTGGAAAACAGATAACCCAGAGCAAGGGTGAGCACTATGGTCAGCATCAGCGCCGTGATGGCCGCGTTGACGAAGCGCTCGATCAGGGTCGCCAGCTGGTCGGTTCGGGTGGCGATAAGCACTGGGCCGTAACGGGTGATCACCAGGCCGCCGGTAAGAATGTGCAACTTGTCCGGACCGCTGGTGAGAATAGGAAAATCTCGCGTCTCGGGCAGCAGTGGCATGTCATCTGGCATCAGGCTCAGCGCCCCCACCAGATCCAAGGAGCTACGCCACACCACCAGGGCCGTCTTGGGATCGGCGGTGCGGATCTGGGTGGCAAAGCTGCGTCTGTCCAGGGTCAGCGCCATCTGCTGATAACGTACCTTCTCCGCCGCCAGGTGTTGGTTGGTCTGCAGCTCCTGCTCGTTGATCAGCTGACGATACATGCCAAACAGCAGGGTGCCGATAATCAGGGTCACCAAGGCAGAGAAGATGATGGTAATGCGCCAGGCACTACTCTGATAGGGTCTAATGCCCTTGACGGAGGCGATAGCCAGCCCCTCGAACCGTTTCGATCAGCTCGCCAAAGCCCTGCTCTTCAAACTTGCGTCTCAGCTTGGCGATATGCACGTCGATCACATTGGTCCGAGGATCGAAATGGTAATCCCACACCGCCTCGAACAACAGGGTGCGGCTGATCACCTGATTAGGGTGTTCCATCAGGTACTTGAGCAGTTGAAACTCTTTGGGCTGCAGCATGATCTCGCTGCCCGCCAGGGTGACCTTACGGGTCAGCAGTTCCATCACCAGTTCGCCCACCTTAAGCTCGGTTTGTGCCGGCACCGAATTGCCGCGCTGCATCAGTTTCTCGGCGCGCACTAAGAGTTCGGAGAAGGCAAATGGCTTAGTCATATAATCGTCGCCACCGGCCCTGAGCCCCTTGACGCGCTCATCCACATGGCTCAGCGCCGACAGGATCAGCACCGGGGTCTGATTGCCGGTCGCACGCAGCGCCGCCAGCAACTTAAGGCCATCGAGCTGCGGCAACATGCGGTCCAGTATCACCAGGTCATACTGCATACTGGTGGCCAGCAAGAGTCCCTGATGACCATCGCTAGCCGTCTCGATATTGTGCCCCTGTTCGGCAAATCCCTTGACCACATACTCTTTGGTGGTCGCATCATCTTCTACCAGTAATATTTTCATCTGTTAATCCCACTTCAACAGGGGCAAAGGCCGCTGATTTTCGATATCGAAGGCTATTCTATGTTTAACGTTGGCATCGATAAGCTTAAGTTCCAGATAGCTGATGCCCAGGTCGTGATCCAGCTGCGCCTCCAGAATATGGGCGTTGCTGTCACCCATGGCCAACTTGAGCAGTTGCGAGAAGGTCTGCTCCATATCCCTGAGCATCCTCACCGCCTTGAGCTCATCCTTATCGTCCGCCTCCAGGGCTTCCACCTTCTGACGAATGAGTCGGCCATCTTTGGCCCAGAATTCAAATTCGCTGATGGTATCTTCCTTGGTGTTGATCATGCTGATCTCATAGATCAGCTGACCATTTTCCACATCGATCTGAAACTCGGATATCACCCCAGGGTAGCTCTTCTCTGCCTGCTGGATCATCTTCTGTGGAGTCAGGCTTTGGCTATCCGATAGCAACTCAAGCACTGCCGGGTTGGCTTGGGCCAAATTCGCCCCCGCCAGTCCAGACAACAGCATTAAACTGATAAACCAACGAGCCATAGCTCCTCCATTAAATTCTTCAATATCGGTATCTTACACGCAAAAAATCCCTGTACCAATGGGATAGACGAGGGGCTTTGGGCTTTCAAGATTAAATTTAGTTTAAACTCATTTGGCCGATTTCACTCATCTAGGCACCAACGCCTGGACTTATTCCGCTTGATCGACCAATTCGATGCTATCTATCTCAATCTCAATGCCGCGCCATTCATCATCCACCTCGCCCCTCAGGGTCACTGTGGTATCGCTGGAGACCTCTATGTTGCGCCACAGGGCATTGTCTATCTCCACCTCGACTTCACCGCTGCTATCGCGAAACAGGTACTTTTCATCCCCCAGGCTCTTGATCAGCTTACCTATCAGCTCCACCTGTGTATCGTCTTTGGCCGCATGGGCATCGCTGGCGTGCTGAATCACACCACCCGCCTTAGGGCCGTTATAGGCGGCAAAAGCCGGTAGGGTGAGTACGCAAGAAAGGATTAGGGTACCGGTCAGTTTCTTCTGCATCATATTTCTCCTCGAGTCTTAATACCCAAGAATAGATGACGGCAAATATCGGGGAGATGGAAGCCGTATTAAGGATTGATCATATTCTATTCGGCGGCCAGAAAAGCTGACTCATTCTCGAGAATCAGTCATTCTCCAGGATATGGATCAGCTCAGACTTGAGCGCCACCTCGGTCTCGACGCCAGGCGCCAGGCCCATCTTCTGGGCGAAATGCAACGGCACCTCGGCATTGAGGTGATACTTAACCCCCTTGATGCTGGCAAGAATGCGCATGGTCTCACCCATACTCAGGCAGGACTCTATGGTGATACTGAGCTTGTTGAAGCTGCGGCACAGACGCCCCTTGGTGATCGAGTTAAACCTCACCCCCTGATTAGGGATCACCCAGCGCACCTTGGCGCCTATATCTAACTCTTCACGGTAATTACCGGCAATCAGGTGCTCACCAAACTTAAGCCAGGTGATCTGTCGCTCCGCCTCTTGGGCCACCACGTGCGCATCGAACAGGTTTCTTAGTCCCATCTGCTTGGCGACCTCCTCGTTACGTGGCTGGCTCAACACCTCCCGCGGACTGCCCTGTTGCAGCAGGGTGCCCTGGCTGATGAGGATCATGCGATCCGCCAGCAGCAGCGCCTCGTTAAGATCGTGAGTCACCATGATGACGGGGATCGCCAGCTGCTCTTTGAGTCTGGCCAGCTCCAGGTAGAGACGCTCGCGGGTCTCTCTGTCGACCGCCGAGAAGGGCTCATCCAGCAGCAGGACTCTGGGCTCCCGGGCAAGGGCTCGAGCCAGGGCCACCCGCTGACGCTGACCGCCGGACAGGTTGGCCGGCAGACGATCCGGCAGACCGTGCAGGTTCACCCGCTCCAGCCAGTCTTTGGCCCGCGCGACCCGCTCCGCCTTGGGAATATGATCCAGCGCCGCCACCACGTTGGCCAGCGCCGTCATGTTGGGAAACAGGCCAAAGTGTTGCGGCACATAGCCGAGATGACGCTGCTGAGGCGTCAGATAGCGCCCTGTGTCGCTGCTAAACCAGACGCTATCGCCATAGCGGATCTCGCCCGACTCGGGCTTGGTCAAGCCGGCGATCATCCGCATCAGGGTCGACTTCCCCCCCCCGGAGGGGCCGACCACGGCCAACACCTCGCCGGCACGGCAGACAAACTCGGCATCCAGGGCGATGCCTTCCTGCTGGAAGATCTTACAGCTGAGATCAGCGACGTCTTGAGACACTCACGCCTCCTAATCGACGGGACAGACTGGTGGTGAGTGCCAGCGCGGTAATGGCAAACAGCAGGAGCAGCAGAGACATCTGCCCCGCGGCGGCGAAATCGAACGCCTGCACGCTGTCGTAGATGGAGATGGCGATGGTCTTGGTCTCACCAGCGATATTACCGCCCATCATGAGCACCACTCCGAACTCACCCAGCACATGGGAGAAACAGAGCACCAGCGCGGTCAATACGCCCGGCCATACCAGGGGCAGCTCTATCTTAAACAACACCTTGGCCGGACTCATGCCGCAACAGGCGCCTGCATCGCGCACCTCTTCGGGCACCGCCTCGAAGGCGCGCTGAATCGGCTGTATGGCAAAGGGAATATTGACCAGCACGGAAGCCACCACCAGCCCAGAGAAGTGGAACACCAGCTGTTGCCCCAGCAGGGCTTCAAGCGCCTGCCCCAACCAGGACTGACTACCCAGGCCCACCAGCAGGTAGTAACCGATCACGGTCGGGGGCAGCACCAGGGGCACCATGATCAGCGCTTCCAGCCAGGACTTGCCCCTAAACTGACGATAGGCCAGAAAGCGACCGGCCCAGATGGCAAAAGGGATCAACACCAGCACAGTGACACAGCTTAACTTGATCGAAAGCAGCAGCGCCTGCCAATCCATCAGTGATCTCCACCCTGTTTGTCGACCTGACTAATACTCGCGCCATCGGCTGAGGCGCCATCAGTCCCCTCATCGGGCAGGCCGAAGCCAAACTCGAGGAACACCGCCCTCGCCTTAGGCTGACTCAGATAGGCATAGAAGGCCTTGGCCGTCTCACCCGCCTTGGGGGTGAGCACCATGCGCTGGTTCATGGGTGAGTGCCATTCGCTCGGCAGCGCCACATAGTGGCTGGCGGCGCGAAACTGCGGCGCCATTGCCAGCGACAAGGCGACGATACCGCCATCGGTGGAACCGCTCAAGGCAAACTGCGCCGCCTGAGACACATTCTCACCAAAGATGAGGTGGGGCTGCAGGGCTTGCCAGAGTCCCAGATGCTGCAGCGCCTCTCTGGCTCGCTCGCCATAGGGGGCATGATCCGGATTGGCGATGGCAAAACGCTTTAATCCGCCCTGCTCCAGCAGTGTCTTAACGCCGACGAGTTCGGCATCTAAGGTCAGGGGCGAACGCTTGGGCGCAGCGAGTGCCAAGCGGCCGATGGCGTAGATCTCGCCATCGCTCTGGGTTACCCCAAGCTTATGCAACTGATAGATATATTTATCGTCGGCAGACAGAAACAGCTCGAACGGCGCACCGTGGCGCAGCTGCGCCACGAAGTTGCCCGAAGAACCATAGGAGATGCGCACCCGCTTGCCCGTATCCTGGGTGAAATCGGCGGCTATCCTATCAAGGGCAAACTTGATGTTAGAGGCGGCTGCGATAGCCGGCACCTCTGCCGCCCAGGCGGGCGTCATGCCAAACAACAGCAGACAGCCTAAGACAAAACCTCTGAATAAATCCATTTCAACCCTTCCTCATCACCAGGGAGCTCGCCCCGGCTTACTGCTTGTCCCACATCTTGGCCGCCTGTTCGTCGGCGTCTTTGGCCTCAACCCAGTTCTTGCCCTGATCGCCGGCCTCCAGCTTCCAGAACGGTGCCTTGGTCTTGAGAAAGTCGATCAAGAACTCACAGGCCGCAAAGGCCGCCTTGCGGTGGGCACTGGTGACGCCGATGAAGACGATCTGCTCGCCCAGAGCCATGGTGCCGACACGGTGAATGATGGTCACGTGGGTCAGTGGCCAGCGCTCTCTGGCCTCGGCAGCGATCTGGTTGAGCACCGCCTCTGTCATCCCAGGATAGTGCTCCAGGGTCAGGTCGGTCACCGCGCTGCCGTCATTGAAGTCGCGCACCTTGCCTACGAAGGTGACCACGGCGCCGTCGCTGTCATCGGACGCAATACGGGCATACTCCTCGGGCACGCTAAAATCTTGCGTCTGCACCAATACTCGGTCAATCGCCTGGCTCATACTAACCTCCGGTAACGGGGGGGAAGAAGGCCACCTCGTCGCCATCTTCGACCTGGGTATCCCAGCTGCTGATGGTCTGATTGACCGCCACCAACAGCTTATCGGACGCCAATACCTTGCCCCACTTATCGTCTTTGGCCGCCAGCAGCGCACGCAGGCCTTCGGCGGTAGTGGTCTGTTCGCTCGCTTCGACTTCGAGCTTGCTCTCACCTAATAGTTCGCGCACCTGGGCGAAAAACAGCACATGAATCATAAACTTTCCCCTAAATACTCGTGTCGCTTAAACCTTAAAGTGCCCAGACTTGCCACCCCGCTTCTCCAGCAGGCGTGTCTGAGAGATCACCATATCTTTCTGCACCGCCTTACACATGTCGTAGATAGTCAGTGCCGCCACAGAGGCCGCGGTCAGCGCCTCCATCTCGACCCCTGTCTTGCCCGACAGCTTACACAAACTGGTGATGCGTACCCGGTTGTGTGCCGGCTGCGCCTCGAGATCCACCTCGACCTTGGTTAGCATCAAGGGATGGCACAGCGGGATGAGATCTGAGGTCTTCTTCGCCGCCTGGATCCCCGCGATGCGAGCCGTGGCGAACACGTCGCCCTTGTGGTGGCTGCCGCTCATGATCATCTCAAGCGTCTCGGGCGCCATCTCGATGAAGGCCTCGGCGCGGGCCTCGCGCTCGGTAACCGCCTTCTCGGTGACATCCACCATGTGGGCATTGCCATCGGCATTAATATGGGTAAATTCACTACTCATCGATTGCTACCTTCTTCACGTGCATCACAAAGTTACAGGGTCTGTGAGTGGCATCCAGTTGTTCTCTTAAGATCTTGTTCCAGCCCGTCTTGCAGGCACCGGTAGAGCCAGGCAGACAGAAGATGGCTGTCTTATTGGCGAAGCCGCCCAGGGCGCGGGACTGTACCGTCGAGGTGCCCAGCTCTGTGTAGGTAATATGCCGAAACAGCTCGCCAAAGCCCTCTATCTCGCGATCCAGCAGCGGCTTGACCGCCTGTGGTGTGTTGTCCCGCTCGGTAAAGCCTGTACCGCCGGTGGTGATGATCACCTGCACATCACTCGAGGCTATCCACTGAGACAATACCGAACGTATCTGATACTTGTCATCTTTAATCAGTCGGCGCTCGGCAAGCTTGTGTCCGGCCGCTAGCAGGGCCTCTTGTAAAAACTGTCCCGAGGTATCTTGGCTCAGATCCCGGCTATCGGAAAGGGTTAATACCGCGATATTGAGCGGTTCAAATTCGGTTCTCGTGCAATGACCCATAACGTCTCTCTTCACTCTTGGTGTTGTTTGCGGTTAACTGGCGCGTCTACAGGAATATGGGCAGAGTATACCCAGACAGCGAAAGCAAGTTCTTGCGCTGGCGCAAGCCAGCCTAGCCTCCGATAGAGGCCAGATGCTGTGTCACGCCTGTGATGCCATCGTGGAGGAAGTGGGTTTCCTTCTTCGCCCTCAACTGGCCGTAAAGTCGTTCGATCAACTCACCACGCTGCTCGTGGGATTGCAGTAGATCCCGCAAATCGACACCGTGTTCGGTGAAGAGGCACAGGTGCAGTTTCCCCTTGGCGGAGACCCGCAGGCGGTTACAGCTGGCGCAGAAGTTCTTCTCATAGGGCATGATCAAGCCGATGCGCCCCTTGAAGTCGCCATGGCTGAAGTTTTGCGCCGGACCATCGTCTACCGCCGACTGGTCCAATTGCCAGCCATCCTGAATCAGCTGCGACTTGATGTCGGCACCCGCCAGGTGGTGGGCCTTGAAGTAATCACGTCCCAGGCCGGTTTCCATCAGCTCGATGAAACGCAGATCGATTGGTGTGTGCTTGATCCAGTGCAGGAAGCGTGGCAAGTCTTTGTCGTTTAAGCCCTTGAGCAGCACGGCATTGATCTTCACCCGCTCGAAGCCCGCCTCGAGGGCCGCGTCGACGCCGCGCATCACCTCGTCGAACTTATTCTCGCCGGTGATCTGATAGAACATGCGAGGGTCCAGGCTGTCCACCGAGACATTGATGCGTCTCAGGCCGGCATCGAACCACTCTTTGGCATGCTTCTCCAAACGATAACCATTGGTGGTGGTTGCCAGCGTCTTGATCTTGTCGTTATCGGCGACGATACGCACGATATCGGTAAAGTCTTTGCGCAGGGTGGGCTCGCCACCTGTGATGCGGATCTTCTGGGTACCGACCTCGGCAAAGGCGCCCACAAGATTCTCGATCTCATTGAGATCTAAAAACTTAGGCTTACCGTCGGGGCGATAACCATCGGGGAGGCAGTAGGTGCATTTGAAATTACAGACATCGGTAACCGACATCCGCAAATAGTGAAATCTTCGACCAAAATTGTCTTGTAGTTGAGACATGATCACCTTTCCAAGTAAGGGGAGGTGAGTCAATTTCTTTCCTCACCCCGGTGGCACTATTGCCACGGCTTAATCTCCCTATCTGTAGACGTAGGAGAGAAAGCTCGGAGAACCGTCGTTTCCCAATTATAGGCCGATATAGACCGGCTTTTATAGCAAAAACTTCCCGTTTCTTGTCTGAGATCAATCGGGCGTTAACATAATGTGACACCGCTCACGAAGATAAATACCATCAATTAGTCTATCCTGACTGCTTAAACTCTGTGCCATTTCGCCATTTTAGGGTAAGGTGGATGCAAAGAATAAAACACCCGTTTCAATCGGGGGAAAGCTAAAAGAGGTGAAGTGATGGAACGCGAATCGATGGAGTTCGACGTCGTTATCGTTGGCGCAGGCCCTGCCGGCCTGGCTACCGCATGTCGACTAATGCAAATCTCTCAAGACTCTGGCCAGGAGCTCAGCGTCTGTGTGGTCGAGAAAGGTTCGGAAGTAGGCGCGCACATACTTTCAGGCGCCGTGTTCGAGCCTAAGGTACTCGGCGAACTGTTCAGCGACTGGAAAGAACAAGGTGCACCACTGCACACGGCCGTCACCCACGACGAGCTGCACATGCTCAGTTCAGACACGGCCTCACGCGCCATGCCCAACGCCTTTATCCCTAAGACGATGCATAACGATGGCAACTATATCATCAGCGTCGGCAACCTGGCCCGTTGGCTCGCCGAGCGCGCCGAGGCCTTAGGCGTAGAGATCTTCCCCGGCTTCCCTGCCAGTGAACTGCTGTTCAACGAAGATGGCAGCGTAAAAGGGATCATCATAGGTGACATGGGTGTCGGCGCCGATGGCGAGCCCAAAGACAGTTATGAACCCGGCATGGAGCTGCACGCCAAGTACACAGTATTTAGCGAAGGCTGCCGTGGCCACCTGGGCAAACAACTGATCGAGAAGTTCCACCTGGATAACGGCAAGACGCCGCAGCACTATGGCCTGGGCTTCAAGGAGATCTGGAAGGTGCCCAGCGAGCAGCACGAGCAAGGTAAAGTGGTACACACGGGTGGTTGGCCGCTGACAGAAGGCGCCTCGGGCGGCGGCTTCCTCTACCATCTGGAAGACAATCAGGTAGCCGTGGGTCTTATTATCGATCTCAACTATCAGAACCCACACCTGAGCCCATTCGATGAGTTCCAGCGTTACAAGACGCACCCGGTGATCAGTCAATACCTCAAGGGCGGCGAGCGTATCTGTTACGGTGCCCGCGCCATCACCAAGGGCGGCCTCAACTCACTGCCCAAGATGAGCTTCCCTGGCGGCCTCATCATAGGCTGTGACGCCGGCACCCTGAACTTCGCCAAGATTAAGGGTACCCATACCGCGATGAAGAGCGGCATGATCGCCGCCGAAACCATCTGCCACGCCCTGCATGCCGGCGTAGAAGGTGGCAAAGACCTCGACTGCTACCAGGAGAAGTTCGAACAGAGCTGGCTGCAGGATGAGCTCTACTGCTCACGTAACTTCGGCCCGGCGATGCACAAGTTCGGTGCCTACCTGGGCGGCGCCTTCAACTATATCGATCAGAACTGGTTTGGCGGCAAGTTCCCTATCACGCTCAGAGACGAGAAGGCCGACTATGCCCAGATGGCCGAGGTGAGCGCCTACAGCAAGATAGAGTATCCCAAGCCAGACGGTAAGCTGAGCTTCGACAAGCTCTCTTCTGTCTACCTGTCGAACACCTTCCACGAGGAAGATCAGCTGTGTCACCTGCGTCTCAAAGACGAACGAATTCCTATCGAGGTGAACCTGGTTAAGTTCGACGAACCGGCGCAGCGATACTGCCCGGCCGGGGTCTATGAAGTGGTGGAAGACGCTGGCGAGAAGAAGTTTGTCATCAATGGTCAAAACTGTATCCACTGTAAGACCTGTGACATCAAAGATCCGAGTCAGAACATCACCTGGGTCACCCCAGAGGGCGGCGGCGGACCTAACTACCCAAATATGTAAGTCCGGCATCGCCGAAAAATAATACAGACGACAAACGCGCCCTTGGGCGCGTTTTTACTTGCGCTTAACATCCCCGGCCACCATAATGGCCCCATACCTACAAGCGTCACCAAGACGCACTCTGTGATCCAGAGTGGATCGCCCTACCCTCAAAAAAGTTCAATGGTTTAGCGTGTTTAGAAAACAGCGACTAACCTTAATAATCAAGTTGTCACACTCCGAGGGATGCTCGGACAGAGTAGATGCGAGTCATAAAAGATGAAACTAAACATGCTCACCATCAAGCAGAAAATATTACTCACGGTTACGGTCGCGGTATTGTTGTCTACCGTGCTAGTGGGTGTCTTGAGTCAACGCAGCGCCAAGGAAGTCGTCGAGCAGCGCATGCTCACCTCGGAGCTGCCCAACACCTTGCAGGCGATCCGCAACAAAGTAGAGATGGATATCGCCACCCTGATGAACGCCGCCGAGCAGCTGGCCAACAGCAAGATGCTCAAGCGCTGGCTGGTCGATGGCCGCCCGGCGGAGACAGAGCCTCTGGTGATCGCCCAGCTCAAGGATGTGCAAGCGCAATATAAGCTGGTTCAGGCCTCCTACGCCGACAGACAAACCGCCGCCTACTACACTCAGGACGGTTTCCTGCGCATCCTCACCCCAGAGCAGGACGGCTGGTTCTTCAACTATAAAAACAGTGGCACCGAGCGTATGCTCAACGTCTTCACCGAGGCCAATGGTGATGTGAAACTCTTCATCAACTATCAGCAACCCAACGACCGCGGTTTAGTGGGGTTGGCCAAGTCACTGGATGACATGGTGCGCCTGCTGAAGTCCTTCAAGATCGAAGATACCGGCTTCGTCTACCTGGTGGATGCCAAGGGCGACGTTAAGCTGCACTCGGACACTAGCCAGATAGGCAAGGCCAGCCTGGCCTCCCTCTATGGCGGCGATGTGACCAGGCAACTGCTGAGCAAGGGCGACTTCGGCCTGACACAGACTGAGCAGGATGGTGAAACCCTGCTGGTCGCCAGCAGCTATATTCCGTCGATGGACTGGTATCTCATCGCTCAGGTGCCAAGAGCCGAGGTGTTTGCCCTGCTGGAAGAGTCGGCCTATCAGATCCTCATCTGGACTCTGCTGATCGCCGCCGCCTTCATCGGCTTCTCTACCTTCGTCTCCGCCTCGGTGAGCCAGCCCATCGCCAAGGTAGCCGACATGCTACAAGACATAGGTCAGGGTGAGGGCGATCTACGCCAGCGCCTGCCCGTCGAAGGCAACGACGAGTTGGCCCAGCTCGCCAAGGGCTTCAACAGCTTCATCGAAAAGATCCAGCACTCCATCATAGAGGTGACGGACACCAGCGTGCAGCTGAGTCATGCCGCCAAGGATGTGGCCAATCAGGCCCAGCAGACCCAGGACGACAGCCAGCTACAGAAAGATCAGACCATGATGGTGGTAACCGCGATCAACGAGATGGGCGCGACCGTACATGAGATTGCCGGTAATGCCGCCCAGGCGGCCGACAACGCCAAGGACGCCGACAACGCCTCAAGCAACGGTCAGATAGTGGTCACCCGCGCCCGCGACACCATCAATCAACTCTCGGAGGATGTAGAGCAGGTAGGCAATGTGATCGAGTCGCTGGCCACCCACACCACCTCTATCGGCAGCATCCTGGATGTGATCCGCGCCGTGTCGGATCAGACCAACCTTCTGGCCCTCAACGCCGCCATCGAGGCCGCCCGTGCCGGTGAGGCAGGCCGAGGCTTCGCCGTGGTCGCCGAGGAAGTCCGTAACCTCGCCTCACGCACCGCCGCATCGACCGATGAGGTGCAGAAGATGATCGACAACCTGCAGAGCGAGGCGGCCCGCGCCGTCGAGGCGATGACCCAGAGCAAGAGCCGCAGCCAGGAAGGGGTACAGGCGGTCGACGAGGCCAGCCATACCCTGACCGAGATCAGCCAGCAGATCGGCGCCATCACAGACATGAACATTCAGGTTGCAGCCGCGACCGAAGAGCAGTCTACCGTGGTGGAAGATATCAACCGTAACGTCACCGAGATCAGTGAGATCACCCAGCATACCAGCGAAACCTCTCAGGCGGTGGCTCAGGCAAGCCAGTCGCTCAACCAGCTGGCCCACAGACTCGACACCCTGGTCGCCGGCTTCAAGGTCTAAGTCTAGGTTCTGGTTTAGATTTAGGCCTGAGTCAGGCCATAAAAAAAGCCCGCTTTTGCGGGCTTTTTTCTATTTAACTTTCTTCATGCTTAAGGCTTAAGAAATTTAATCGTCAGCGGATACTGGTAACTAATGCCCTCGCTGGCCTTCATGGCCGCGATGATGGTTACCACGATATCAAAGATCGCCAACACACCGAGCAGGATGAAGCCGATGCCGACGAACATGAGGATCATGCTGATGATGGCGTATACCATCACGCTTATCTTAAAGTTGAGACAGTTGCGACCACAGCTGTCGACAAAGGCGATCTCCTCGCGCTTCATTAGCCAGACAATCAGGGGCCCCAGGATGGAACCGAAGGGGATCAGGTAGCCGGAAAAGCTGGCCAGATGCACCGCCACCCCCATGTTTCTATCGTCGCGGGACAATTGTTCGAAATCAGACACGAATTACACTCCTTGATGATTCATTCTCTTTTTATTTATTATTACAGGCGGTTAGGCCCAAATAAACGCATTTCCCAAGCTTCAATCTTGCGACTTTCCAGGCGGCGCTGCAAGCTATTTACCCAAGACTGGGCCAAGCCCTCACAACTCACCAGACGATCATAGGCGACAGCGTCATAGGTGGGCGAGAAATAGATCCCCATCGCCTCGCGCAGGCTGATGTCGGTGCGCCGCTCGACGAGGCGAATATCATCCTCCAGGTGGATCACCCCAGGCGTCACCACCCGATAGAACCAGCCGCACATGCCACTAGTCTGCATGGCGAGAGCAAACCCGGGATGACCAAACTGATGGTTGAGCTTGAAGCAGGGCGAGCGGGGCTGAGTCACCTGCAGTTGTACCTCGCCGATGGCAATGATGTCGCCGACATTCACCTGAGTCTCGTCCAGACCAACTGTGCTGATGTTCTCACCCATGGCGGGCACATCCTTAAAGCCCTGCATCATGTCCCAGCGGCGAAACTGACCATAATGCTCACGGGGAAAGTGATGTAATACCCTATCGGCACCGCCGTGATGCTTGGGATCCGCCTGAGCATCCCCCTCGACGCCCAACGCTCCCACCACCAGGCGGCTATATGCCTGCTTGGCGTCTATCATGCTGGGTATTCCTTCAAAGGCCTTGGCCTTATCGCCACGATACAATCCCGAAATCTTGTCTACTAACCGCGTCATATCCTTCACTCCCCTGACTACTGCTTACGCCTCTCGCCCTCAGACAAAGGCGAGACGATTCGATACAAACTCCCTCTGTCGCCTCAGGCATTGCCCCTGAAAAATAGCGGCCTAGGGCCTGTTTATCTTTCGCGTTCATTTTTTGCAGCATTCTGTATCGCTTTTATACAAGGCAGAGCGATTGTAATGTGTGCTACATCAATGAGCGATAACGCAGTAGAAAAATGATACAGACGCTGCCCACAGGGTTCGTCTTGAGCACGTTCAACGCTTTGGTACTCGGCTTTTATATAGAATCACTATACTTCAAGCCTCATGCCGCGAATTGAACCTGCTCAATGAGAACCAAAATTGTTCTCAAAAGGTCAACAGGCCCTAATTTTCCCTCAAGAAGATATCATGAAACAACACCTATTAGCCGTCTTACTACCTAATTTCATACTCTTGCAGGCCCAGTTAGGCATAGGCCATAGCAACAGGCGCTAGACAAGGAACAAAGAACAAGAGGCAAGAAACTGCAGGCAAAAAAAAGCCCCAGAAGATGGGGCGAGAGAACAGAAAAACACACTATGTTTGAAAAGAAGCTACACAAAACAAGGTCAGGGAACCGCTTACGACCAATGGCGTTACTCTAATCTGAGTAAATGACACTATGATGACAAATCTAGCCCTTTTGTGTGACCGCCTGCTCCAGGTATGCCTTTAACTGTTCTCCGGGTATCGAACTCTCTGTCGCCACCGCAAAGGCCGCCCAGCGCGCCCCCTCGGCCATGGCCTGACAATCGCCATCACCACGCACTAATCCATGGATCAAGCCAGCCGCATAGGCATCTCCGGCCCCAGTGGTATCCACCACGATGGCGGCCTCGGCGGCGACATGCGTCTCGCCTTCTGGCTGATAGAGCATGGCGCCCTCGGCGCCATCTGTCACGATAAACGCCCGTAGGCTCTCGCCGGCGATGGAGAGACCGAACTGCCAGGGCGACAGCTCGCTACGCCCCTGCATATCGGCGCGCGAGGCGATCAACACATGGCAGGGACGCTCACGGTTGTCTTTGGCCAGTTGCGCCACGACTAAGCTATGAGGCAAGGCCGTCTTGGCCCAGCTGACGGCACCTTCTGCCGAAGAGTTAATATAGAGGGCGTCCCAATTTCGCCAGTTAGGCGGGGCGGCAAGCTCAAACCTTGGCCGCTCGGGGCGTATGATGGTGCGCTCGCCATCTGGGGTCATCACCAGCAGCATCTCACAGGTATGTTGTTGATAGCGCTGCATCAGACGGCAATCTATGCCCAGGGTACTTGTCTCGGCCAGCAACCAGTCGCCTATCTCGTCGCGACCCACCTGACTCACCAGCGCCACCTCGTGACCGGCCCACACCAGACCTATGCCTGTATTGGCACCACCGCCACCGAGGCGCTGACCACCATCCTGATAATGAAAACGTCCCCCCATCTTCAAGGGCTTATCGAGTCTGAGAATACGATCGCAGTTGAGGTTGGCAACCAGCAGAATATTAGCCATGCATGCTCCGGGTAACGGGGAGATGGAAAGATTAGGCTCCCCTAACGAAAAGGTTACTGGCCCCTAACCTCGTGTATCGGGGCCTGCCGTGCCTCCTTTATACCAAGCAAGAAAGGAGGGCTCAACAGATTAGGGCTGCAGCAGATACATGCCCTCACTCGCCGGTCGCGAGAGTTTAAAACCAAACTTCAGATAAAGTTCTGGAACATCAGCCATTAAGGTAATGTAGGCCCCCTTAGGCGCCGCCTCATCGAGATACTCCATGATGGCGGACATGATGGCACTCCCCAGGCCTCGTCCCTGATAGTCGGGATCTACGGCGATGTCCACCAGCTCGAAATTTAGGGCGCCATCTCCCACGACTCGCCCCATGGCGATCACGCTTTCACCCGCTAGTCTGTCATCGGCTAGAATGTGTACACCAAAGAGGCTGAGGGGGAGCCCGGCTTTTGCCGCGGCGCGGGATCTCGGCGTCAACCCTGTGATCTGCCTAAGGCGTAAAAAGTCAGCCAAGGGTGCGACCCGCCTGATCAGGCGAAAATCCTGAATGCTCTCCCCTGTCTTTACTTGCCGCCACTCACTTGCCAGCAGGGCGTAACCATACTCGCTGCCCCAACTCCCTTTGAAGAAGATGTTGTCGCGGTAATGAGCCTCGCGGCGAAACCCCAGGCGCTCAAGCAGCCCCCAGGCGGCGTGGTTTTTCACATCCGTGATGGCCGAGATTCTGTGCTTGCCCAGGCCATCAAACAGGTAGATAAGCAGGGCCTGCAGCGCCTCGCGAGCCAAGCCCTGACCTTGATACTCGCTCGCCAGGGTAAAGCCTATCTCGACCTGTTGCTCGTCGATAAAATGCTGCGCCAGATCCCCTACTAAGACTCGGGTCTGACGACACTCCAGCGCCAACTGCATCCAGGTGCCCGGCGTGTCGAAGGCAGTGTTTTGCAATTCATCAAACAGCGCCAGCGCATCGCGATAGTGATAGTCTTGCCAGCCCTGGTAGCGGGCCACCTCAGGATCGGCGCGGTAGGCGGTAAAGGCCGCTAAATCACTGAACTCAAAGGCGCGGCAAATTAGCCGCTCTGTCTCGAAGTAGATCATGGCTTCATCCCTGCCCCTATGCCTATGTCAGCACTAATGCTAGGCAAGGGCGTAGTAGCCACCCGTCGGCGGCGCGGCAAACAGTGACATGGCGTCCTGCATCTTATCCTTTGGATAGGCCTGCACCGAGGCGCGGTGATGCTCGGCTGACTCCCAACGCTCGATCACCAGCAGGCGCCCCGCCTCATCGAGTGGGCATAAGACCTCGTAGCTTAGGCAGCCAGGCGATGCACAGATATACTCGCTTAACGAGAGAAGGAAGGACTTTAACGCCTCAGCCTGACCCGGCGCGGCCTGAAACTCACCGATACGTACTATCATTAGATTTCCCTGTACAAAATGAAGAATTCACCAAGCTACCCTATTACCGGGTGCTCCACAAACGTCTCTTATGCGCTTTTCGACCAATGAGTGCGTAAGTGATCGCCCATAATTAGCTTAGGTGATATGCGACCTCTGACCTAAGCCAACTTTGAGAATGAAATAAGTATATGAAAAAAATAAATAAAAACCTCATCAACCTTTAGACCTATGAGGTTTTAGGATAAAAATCAACCTCTACAACCTGCCAACTTGACGTTAGGCTGACAAGCAAAAGAGGTTATGAGGTTATTGAATGGACTCAATACTGACATTAGAAGAGCTGATGGATAAGCCCCTATGCAAGGAAGAAAAACTGCGCCGCTACCACCAGTGCCTGAGAGAATTTGAGCTGCTAGGCTATCAAGATCTCTTTATCGAACAGATACGTCAGGAGGCTCGTCAGCTCGAGCAGAAGTTAGCACGCCGCGCTAAGGCTAATCACAAACAGGCTCCCAAGCGGGTCCCCTAGATCTCTTGCGCCAGCTGGTCGAGAAAGTCCTGCATCACCCGGGTGCGATGCCTTGCTTCTTCCCTCGCAGCCGCCGTCTGCATGGTGTCCGCCAGGGTAAACAGCTTCAGCTTGAAGTGATCTAAGGTATAACGGCTGTCATCGGCCTCTCTGTGCTGGCAGAAGGGATCCTCGGCATGATATAGCGGGCGCCCGAGCGTTGTGCCTACCTGCAGACAACGCACCACACCTATGGCTCCCAGGGCATCGAGGCGATCGGCATCTTGCACTATCTTGGCCTCCAGCGTCTCTGGGGTCACCCTGGCGCTGAAGCTATGGGCATGAATGACATGGTGAATGGCATCATGGTACTGCTGGGGATAATCGATGCGCTTAAGGAAGGCGATCGCCTTATCGGCCGCCAGCAACGAACTCTGGCTGCGTCTTGGATCGTCTTTGGCCAGCGTCACACAGTCATGCAACCAGGCCGACGGCACCACCACTTGCACATTGGCCGATTCGAGCTGACACAGGCGCTTGGCGGTCTTCACCACTCGCTTCACATGATTGAGATCGTGGGCGGCATCGGCGGGTAACTCGGCGGCGATAAACTGGGCAAACAGGGTCTCGAAGGCCTGCATGGGACGAACTCCGGCAATAAGAAAGGCCGATCTATGATCGGCCTCTTTCGCTTAGATAGCAAATATCCCTTACATGTCGCAGGGCTTGAGCGGCTTACGCAGCTGTGCCCGCACGTTATCCATGCCTGAATAGAACTCTTTCATCATCAGGAGCCCCATCATCTTACCGTTGTCTGTCACGATGAGATTATCGGGATCATTCGGGTCATTCTTGATGGCGCCGATCGCCTTCATCGAGGTCATCTCTTTAAACAGTGCCCAATCCAGGTTTACGCCGAAGGTATCGCGAAAATACTTGCGCGACAGACGACCCGAGAACATGCCCAGCAAGAAGCGATACTGCATCACATCCTTCTGACTGTAGTTCTTCTGCTGCTCGACACCCATGCGGCCCGAGGCGATATTCTCCTGATACTTGCGCAGGGAGAAGGTGTTCACATACAGGGTGTCGTTGAGGAAGCTGAAAGAGCCCGAGCCCACCCCTAGGTATTCGTCGTAGTCGATCACATACTCGTCGAAGCCTTCGTTGTTGGCCTTACCAAACGCCCAGGCCGACAGCTGGTTATACTGACCATTGAGGCTATTTAGGATCTGGCGATACTGGCGTGCCATATCCCCCTGAGGCGCGGCCAGTTTACCCTTGACGCTCTTCCGGGTCTGATGGGTGATCATCAGAGGATAGGTGGTGATCTGACGAGGGTCTAGGCGGGAGGCCATATCCAGATCGTGCTGAATCACCTCGTCTGTCTGGCCACGGAAGCCGAAGATGAGATCCACGTTGATGATAGGGAACAGCTCCTTGGCCGCCATGATCTTATCGAAGGTCTGCTGGCCCGAGCCAAACTTCTCCAGGCGATCAGTCATGGCCAGAATATCATCGTTGAAGCTCTGTACCCCGATGGACATGCGATCCACCAAGCCTTCGAGCAGTTTAAAGCCTGGGCTGTCCAGGTGCTGAGGATCCGACTCGCAGGAGACCTCTTTGATGCTAGGAAAGAGCTTCTTGGCATGTTCTATGGTGCGCGCCAGTTCATCTTCTAAAACCGTTGTGGTGCCGCCACCGATATACATGGACTCGAAGTCGTAGCCCAGCGCCTTGACCATCTCCATCTCCTTACGCAGCGAGACGAAATAGGCGCGCGCCTTCTCCTCTTTGAACAGGAAACGGTGAAAGGTACAGAAGGAGCACAGTGTGTGACAGAAAGGCACATGGGCATAGAGCATGTACTTCTTGCCTTCGACGGGTGCCGGCATCATGGAGGCGGACTGGGTATCGAGTCGCAGGTTCTTGTCGACATAATACTGCATCACTCGTTCCATCGAGTTCAGCATCCAGTTAGGGACGGTAATGTTAGCTTGGTACGGCTTAATCAATGCACCTGGCGCCGCTTGAACAATAGAAGACGAAGACATAGATATTCCTGGCTGAACCGGCCTTGAGAACAAAGCCTTTTTATAAATAAGGACTTAAAGCGATACACATCCATTTGCGGAACACAAAAGTATCACTTTAGGAATATATAAAACGTGAACTGGCTTAGAGTTACAACACCTAGCATTGGATTAGCCAAAGAATTGTTAAGCATGTCATGTTTTAGGAAATGTTGAATAAATGTGATCGCGCATTTTTACCCGATAAGGGTAGTGAGATAACAGGGAAAACATTTAACAAAAATCGACCTGTTGCAGCGATGATTTAAATAGCCTAGGGCCTGTTTATCTTTCGCGTTCATTTTTGCAGCATTCTGTATCGCTTTTATACAAGGCAGAGCGATTGTAATGTGGTGTGCCACATCAATGAGCGATAACGCAGTAGAAAAATGATTGTAGTGGTCAACTAAAATTGGCCACGGTTTTGTATTCAAGCCAGTATCTTCGCTCTGACTCATTGGGTGTCAGCCCACCGTTATATTGATGTGGTCTCAGCTGACTGTAATACCCCGTCACATATCGTGAAATTTCACTCTTAGCCTCACCGATATCCCGATAGCCGGTCATCGGTATCCATTCTGTTTTTAAGCTTCTAAAGAAGCGCTCCATCGGGCTGTTGTCCCAGCAGTTTCCTCGTCGACT
>NZ_JAKEVJ010000100.1:0-18439 GCF_022398425.1 Shewanella sp. Isolate7
AATCTTCAATTTATTGCGCTGTCGATTACAGAAAACAAACAAGTGCCCATTACAGGGCTCTTGTCGCAAGCTATAAGCAACAATGTTACTCAAACCATCTATCGACTTGCGCATATCAGTGATGCCGCATATCAAAGTGACATCAAGCCGGGTACTGTTATTAAACATATTGTCCTCCTATAAATCAGAAGAACAATGATGGTGGCTGATAGCTAAAATATGAAGGTGCAGTTTGTCGGACGCTTACGTATTTTGTAACATCCCGATATCTTGAGACTGAATTTTCATTCGAAAAGGTATGCTTAGCGCTGCATCTTGCAGCGCTTTTTTTTACTAAGGAAGGTGCGAACAAGTCGTCGCACAGCTCTGGCTTTGATAGCAGCGACAGTTCAAGGCATTCAACTGAGGGCATGCCGAGGCCTGCTGAAGTTGAATAACGCCGAAATGGTGTTGCTATCAAAGCCCCGCAGGGCGAGGCTTACAGCGGTATTTGCTGCGTTACAGTTCTTGCGAAGGACTAGGGCCATTCGCTGCAAACTGTGCCTTGCATCTATCCACTTTAAGCACACGCAGAGCAAGTACNCGCACAGCTCTGGCTTTGATAGCAGCGACAGTTCAAGGCATTCAACTGAGGGCATGCCGAGGCCTGCTGAAGTTGAATAACGCCGAAATGGTGTTGCTATCAAAGCCCCGCAGGGCGAGGCTTACAGCGGTATTTGCTGCGTTACAGTTCTTGCGAAGGACTAGGGCCATTCGCTGCAAACTGTGCCTTGCATCTATCCACTTTAAGCACACGCAGAGCAAGTACGGGACTTATTCGCACCTTCCCTAATCTACCTGGTTGCGCCAATCTTGCAGGTAGTACTTGAGGTGCTTCGACTTGCCAATATAGAGCAGGCTCCAGAAGAGAAATAGCGCGTCCAGGCCAAAACTCCAGCTGAAGAGAAAATGGCTGTGAATGAGGCGCTGCAACAGGAGACCGGCATCCAGCATCAAGAGTCCGATCAGCAGAGGTTTGAGTTGATTGAAGGCGGGTCTAAGCCAGAGGGGTGAGCGTTTACGCTCGGCGATCACTAAGCCATAGAGGACCAAGCCGCCAACACCTGCCGCCAAGGCCATTAAGAAGTCAGATTTTTGCGGATAGATGAGGGCCACCAAACCAGCACGATCGCTAGCCTGGGTCAGGGAGGCGATAAACACACACCACCCCCGCGCGATAAAGGCCAGCATCAGGAACAACATGAGCGGCGGCTTAAAGTGCCCCTTATCGTCTAACCAATTAATATGTCCAAAATTCAACGGCGTTCTCCCTCCCCTGTTTCTCTCTATATGGTGATGATGTAGAGGATTTCAACGGCGATTAACAAAAGGCGGTCATGAGAGATAAAAAAAGCGCCATCTCTCGATGGCGCTCCCTGAATCAATTAGTCTTCATTTTATTAGCAAGCACTTTCTTTAATCTAACCATTTCATCATTCAATTGTTTAATACTAACTTCACAATTGGTAAGTTCTGCTAGTGAATCATTATAACCGTCATTAACAAGCTCCTTCCCCAACTCTGTATTATTTTTAATATTTTCAGTTAGGATACCAAGCTTGTGCTTACATAATTTTCCTCTTAGGCCAGCTGGACAATCGCAGGTTACCTTTATATGTTTAGTAATCTTCTCAAAAATGACTACATATGGCACAGCTGCTGTTCCCTGTACATGAAAAGTCCATTTATCCACTTAACTTCTCCTTCACTAGGTTTTCATCCCATATTTCAATACCAAGTGCTTCGGCCTTAGTTAATTTACTTCCAGCCTTTTCTCCAGCTATAAGGAAGTTAGTATTTTTAGAGACACTTCCTAAAACTTTAGCCCCCTTGCTTTCTAAAAGGCTTTTTAAATCATTTCTAGAAAAACTTGTAAAACTGCCTGTTAAAACGAATGTCTTATCTGTAAAAAACGACTCAACAATTTCACTTTCATCGTCACCATTGTAACTCTGTGACCAATGCAACCCAAGTTTCTTTAAAACCAACTCAAGTTTTATAGCATATTCCCTATTACATTGCTCTGAAATATATTTTAGCAACTCTTTCCTACGCTTATCTGTAAGACCATTAATACTCAGTAAACTTTCAAAATTTGCTTCAAATAAATCTTCAAGACTAGGAAACACATCAGACAATATAGATGCTGTAACCTTTGCTATTGTTGGTATATGCAAATTAACAACATAATGTTCCATTTTCGAACGTTCAAAAATATACTTAGAGATTCCTTTCTCTGTTGGTCTTATCTCTACTTGATTGTATAGCTCTTTAATAAAATTCAAGTTAACATCATTACCCATGAAGTCCCTTATTTCACGAGAAACATCTGTACCAACATCGGGTATAAGCAACAAAGCTTCGAATGGACACTTTACTATAAATTCTACTCTACCCAAATGTTTGGCTAATTCTCTAGCTGTTGCATCACCAACTTCTGCTATACCTAAAGCCAATACAAATCTTTCAAGAGAGATAGTCTTTTTATCTTGAATTGCGTCGAAAAGTTTTCTTGCCGAAAGTTCGCCGAACCCCTCTAGGCTCACAAAATCATCATACGAAAGCTTAAATAAATCAGCAGGATTATTAACCAAACCTACATTTATTAACTGCTCAACAATTTTGTCCCCCAACCCATCTATATCAAAGCACTTTTTAGAAACAAAGTAACTAATGGATTCTTTTAACTGAGCCCTACATTTAAGTCCCCCGATGCATTTATGAGTTGCTTGTTCAAAAAAGTGACTTTTAGTTTTTAACTTTTTCTGCTTAACAACTTTCTCTATAGGTGAACCACATACCAAACAATTCTCAGGGAACTTTATAGATTTTGCTTCACTTTGTCTTTTTTCAAGGACAACTGATACTATTTGCGGAATAACGTCTCCTGCTCGCCTAACGATAACAGTATCTCCCTCCCTTAAATCAAGGCGGGCAATTTCATCGGCATTATGCAAGGTGGCGTTAGAGACGGTGACGCCGCCGACAAAGACAGGTTGCAGGCGCGCAACAGGGGTCACGGCGCCGGTGCGTCCCACCTGGAAGTCCACCCCTTCGAGCAGGGTAATCTCCTCCTGGGCCGGAAACTTATAGGCCGTGGCCCAGCGAGGCGCCTTGGCCACAAAGCCCAAGCTCTGTTGCTGGGCGATATCGTTCACCTTAAGCACCACGCCGTCTATCTCATAAGCCAGATCGCCGCGGCGAGTCAGGATGTCCTGATAATAGGCCAGCACACTGGGGATATCGGCGCACACCTTCACTTCGCTGCTCACCGGACAGCCCCACTCCTTAAGCTGCATCAGTTGCTCGAAATGGCTGCCTGCCAGAGGCCAAGTCTCAGGCTCCACCACACCCAAGGCATAGGCATAGAAGGCCAGGGAACGGCTGGCGGTGATCTTGCTGTCTAGCTGACGCAGACTACCGGCGGCGGCATTTCGTGGATTAACGAAGAGTTTCTCGCCGCGGGCGCGGGCCTTATCGTTAACCGCCTCAAAGGCCGCCTTAGGCATGAAGACCTCGCCGCGCACCTCGAGCAGTGGCGGGAAACCGCTGCCCCTAAGTTTCAGAGGCACAGATTTAATGGTGCGGACGTTCTCGGTAATATCCTCACCGACCGTGCCATCGCCACGGGTAGCGGCGCGCTCGAACACACCATCACGATAGAGAATACTCACCGCCAAGCCGTCTAACTTGGGCTCACAGCAAAATGCCGGCGCCTCGGGCAGCTTGTCGCCGACGCGCTTGTAGAAGGCGTTAAATTCCTCTTCGCTAAAGACGTTATCCAGGCTCAACATGGGCTTGAGATGAGTCACCTGGGTGAACTTGCTCAGGGCCTCGCCGCCCACTCTCTGGGTTGGCGAGTCGACCTGTGCCAGCTCCGGATGCTCAGCTTCTAGTGCCTGAAGGCGACGCATGAGGCGATCATATTCGGCGTCGGGGATCGAAGGCGCATCATCGACATAGTAGCGATAGTTGTGCTGATTGAGCTCGTCGGTTAACTGTTTAATCTCATCTTGTATGGCTTGCATGGTTTCTTATCCAGTTTAAGCAACAGAGGCCGCTGATGCGGCCTCTCGTTCAATATCGGTTTAGGGATCACATCTGCGCGCGAATACGCTGTAGGTAAGACTGTTTAGTCTGCTCACTCCAGGCGCCGCGACCACCGTCGAGCACTTCACCGCCGAGATCGTCGGCAAGCTGATGGGCCGAATTAAGCATGATGGAGAAATTCATCAGCGGGTCGCCATAGCAAGGCAGTGTCATAAACAGCACTATGCCCTGAGTGGTAAACTGCTCCATCTCATCTGGGTTGAACACTCCAGGCTTAACCATGTTGGCCAATGAAAACAGCACCTTACCAGTCCCAGCGTTATCTTCATGACGATGGAAGATATCCATTTCACCAAACTTGAAGTTTAGGGTCAGCAGGCTTGGCAACAACTCGGCGCCGTTGAGGGCTTCACCCTCTTTGGCCACCACGTGCAGCACAAGTACATCCTGCGGCTCGCCCAGAGGCGGCTCTTCGGCTACTTGTGGCTCTGGCTTAGACTCAACTTGCTGTGGTTCAACAGGTTGTGCTTGGGTTGGCTGTGCTTGGGTCGCTTGGGTTGGCTGCGCCGCGTCGACCTGAGCCGCGGGGCGCGCTGGCTCCTGCTTGCGCTCGGTGACAGGATCTTCAAACAGCGAGGGCTGCGCCGGCGCCTGACCAAGGCCTAATTCCATCTGCTCAAGTTGGGCATCGGCAACCTCCTCGCTCGGAGTCGCCGACAATACCGGCTCTTGACGCGAACGCGGCGCCTTCTGCTTAGGCTCATCCGACAGAGAGAAGCTCTGTGAAGCCTCTTCAGCCTCGCGCTCTTGTGCCCGCACACCGGCTGGTGTGGCACGACTGCTAGAGGTGGCCTTGGGAATGCCTTGCTCTGCGTTGTTTTTAACGACTCTTACAGGGCCAACGCCATCGGCGTCGAAACCGTCACTGTCACGTGTCTTGTCTGTGTATAGCCCAGTCATGGGCGATTCTTTTAATGATTTAGGTTGCTGCCGCCTAATGGACCAAAAACCATGCACAAGTACCGCGATAATGGCTACCGCGCCTAACACGAACAATACCAGTTGCAAATTTTCCATTGATTACCCTGTTTTTCCCAAAATTATACTGCGTCGGCTAAAGCCACCGCCTCATCGATATCGACGGCAACTATGCGTGAAACCCCTGGCTCATGCATAGTGACACCTATTAGTTGATCGGCCAATTCCATGGTGATCTTATTGTGACTAATATAAACAAATTGCACGCTCTGAGACATCTCTTTCACCAGTCGGCAGAACCTGTCGACATTGGCATCATCGAGCGGTGCATCGACCTCATCCAGCATACAAAACGGCGCGGGATTCAGCCTAAAAATCGCAAATACCAATGATAAAGCGGTTAATGCTTTTTCTCCACCCGAAAGCAGGTGAATCGTACTATTCTTTTTACCCGGCGGCCTGGCCATGATGGTGACCCCCGTCTCCAGCAGATCGTCATCGGTCAGTGCCAGATAGGCGCTGCCGCCGCCAAACACCTTAGGGAAGAGCACGCCGAGATCTTGGTTGACCTTATCGAAGGTCTCCTTAAATCGCGTCTTGGTTTCCCGGTCGATCTTGCGAATCGCCTCCTCCAGGCTGCCGAGCGCCTTGGCCAAATCCGCATCTTGACTGTCGAGATAGGCCTTACGTTGGCTCTGCTGCTCAAACTCTTCAATGGCCGCAAGGTTAATCGCGCCCAGATGTTCAATCTGCGCCCGGGTGCGCTCCAGCGCCTTCTGACGATGGCTTAAGCTGACACTCAAATCCAGCGACGGCTGCACCTGAGCAATCTCCACCTCTTGGCTATTAAGCTGTGCTAACTGACTGTCAATTTGACCTTTTATCCCTTCGCGACGTAACTTTAACGCGCTGATGGCTTGAGTCAAGTGCTCTAACTTGCCAAGTTGTTGTTTTTGCTTGGCACCTATCTCGTCTGCTTGATTTTGCAGCTCTGCCTGCTGAAGGCGAAGCGCATCGAGCCTAGTCTGCACCTCGGCCTGACGTGCCAGGGCTTGATTGAGCTGGGTAGCCATGGCGTCGGTCTGAAGCTTACCGTCGGACTTATCCTGCCCCTCGAGTTGCCCCTGCAACTGAGTTAATTCCTGACGCAGATCGCTCATCTGCCTATCGAGCTGCTCTCCCTGTTGGCGGCTAAGTGCCTGCTCGGTATTGATCGCCTGCAGTGACTGCTGTAGCTGCTGCGACTGTTGCGCCAACGCATGGCGCTCACGCCCCAGGGTCTTATGCTGGGCACGGCGATCGGCAAGGCCGGTCACCTTGCCGTCGGCGGCGCGCTTAAGCTCAGCCAATTGCGCCTCATCCTGGTCGCGGCGACTGGTGAGCTCACCTAGGCTCTGCTCCAGAGTCTCTATCTCGCCGCACTGTTCGTCGAGCTGCACCCTTAGCCTGGTTTGCTGCTCGCTTTGCTGGGCGATGCGTGCCTGGGTCGCCTGGGCCTGCGCCATCAGGCGTTCACGCTCAAGCTGCGTCCCCTGCAGGCTAACATTAAGCTGCGCCAAGCCCTCGCGGCGCTCATCCAGGGCTTGATTAAGGTCAGCAAGCACCGCCTTGCGCTCATCTATCGCCTCGACGCTGGCCTCTATGCTGCTCGCAAGCGCCTGTTGCTCGGCCTTGAGCTGCACCAGCTGACTGCCCTGCTCAGCCTTTTGCAGCACAAATCCCTTACCTAGGATGTAACCATCGGCGGTGACGATACGCTCATCATCCTCAAGCGACTCCAGCTGCGCCTTGGCCTGACTCAGGCTATCGACCCAGGTGAGTCTCGACAGCCAGGGAGACAGGTTGACCTCGCTGCTCAGCCCCGCCCACTGCTGCGGCTCGCATAACTGAAAACCACTCGCTAAGCCTGTAGCATTAGCAGTTTCATCCTCAACCAGCTTGCCGCTGACACTTTGGGTAAGCAGACCATCGAGCAGCAGGTCGACCGCCGCTTCCCAGCCGGGCGAGACCCGAATCGCCTGCCAGAGGGCACGCCCCTGTAGTGGGTCTTCCTTAGGCAAGATGCGCTCGACCACCGCCAGTCGGCCTCGCTCCTCGGCCAGCGACTGGGACAAGGCATCGACCTGTGTCTGGGTCTGACGTGCCTGCTCCTGCAGCTGAGACTGAGCGCCGACGCCCTGGTCAATTTCTCCCTTAAGCTCATCGACTCGCAGGGCTAATCGTTCACACTGGGCATTTTGCAGCGCTAGATTGGCCGTCTCATCCTGATGGGACAACTGCTCTAGCTGCTGGGCGGCGCGCTGATGTTGAGCACTTAGCTGAGTAAGGGCGCTCTGCTTATGTTTCAGCTCACCCTTGGTGAGTTCGAGGCGCAGCTGACATTGATTGACCGCCTGCTTGGCCTGGCTATCGGCCTCCTGCGCCTGCTCAAGCGAGAGCTCAACCTCGCCGAGCTGCTCGTCGAGTATTTCAATCTGCAATTGCAGCGCCTGATGCGCTTGCTGGGCGCTACTGTGACGCTCGTTAAGATCTTCACAGGTCAAGGTGAGCGCCTGATGTTGGGCTTGCAGCAGCGCCAGCTTTTCCTTGTCCTTGGCGATACGCTGCTTGAGGTGCGCGTCTTGTTGCTGGCGGTGCTTCACCTCCTGCTCGAGCTTGGCGATCTGATTGCCATTGAGGTAGAAGGCCTCGACCTGTTGCTGCTCCTGACGCTCTAATTCATCGAGTTTCAGTTTAAGTTCGGTCAGGGTACGCGACAAAGCCTCACGTCCGGCGTCGCCCTCACTCTGAGTGAGCGTCTTTGCCTCTATCTCCTGAGACAACTTGTCATGCTGGGCCGTGAGTTCAAGGTATTTGGCCACCTCGAGCTGCGCCTGTTGTTCCCGCTCTGTCTGTTTCAATGCCCGGTATTGACGCGCGGCCTCGGCCTGCTCGGCCAGTTTGTCGATCTGGCGACCAAGCTCCTGACGGATATCCCCTAAGCGTTCGAGGTTTTCGCGAGTATGCCGGATGCGGTTTTCCGTCTCACGGCGTCGCTCCTTATAGCGGGAGATCCCCGCCGCCTCTTCGATAAAGACCCTCAATTCCTGAGGCTTGGACTCGATAAGACGGGAGATGGTGCCCTGTTCTATGATGGCGTAGCTGCGCGGGCCAAGGCCCGTGCCCATGAAGAGATCGGTAATGTCCTTGCGGCGACACTTCTGCCCGTTGAGAAAGTAGCTGGATTCACCGTCCCGGCTCACCTGACGTTTGACGGCAATCGCCTGATAGCCGGCATACTGACCGCCCAGACGCCCCTGCTGGTTGTCAAAGCTCAGCTCGACGCTGGCGACTGAGACAGGGCGTCTGGCCGAGGAGCCGTTAAAGATAACGTCTGCCATGGAGTCGCCACGCAGATGTTTGGCCGAGCTTTCACCCAGCACCCAGCGCACGGCATCGATGACATTCGACTTACCACAGCCATTTGGCCCAACAATGGCCGTAAGCGGTTGGTTAAAAGGGATTTTAGTGACATCGACAAACGACTTAAATCCAGCAAGTTTTATCTGTGTGAGTCTCATTGTGCCAGTTTGGTCGTCTTCAGGAGGGCGCGCTTTGCATCGCTGTTATTATTGCTTGTCACTTTATCAAAGCATGCCGCATTTTGTAACGTTTTTTCTGCCCGCCGACGTGATTTCACCCTTGTTTTTACAACAGGGCTGACACACAATCGCCCTTAAGCAAGATCTAAGGATATTCAGATAAGACTATGAATCAACAAGCAAGCAAGGCAGCTAAGCCAGCAAAGAGTGGCGTGAACTATTTCCTCGACGGCTTTCGGCTGATCAAACAGCCGGGCCTGAGACGCTTCGTCTTCATCCCCCTCAGCGTCAACCTGGTGCTGTTTGCGGCGGTGATCTACTTCGCCATCGGTCAGCTGGAACAGGTGTTCCAATGGATCAATGGTCAGCTGCCCGATTATCTCAGCTGGCTCAACTTCCTGCTCTGGCCACTGGCGGTGTTGACCCTGTTGGTGGTGCTCTCCTTTGTCTTCAGTTCTGTGATGAACTGGATAGCGGCGCCCTTCAACGGGCTGCTGGCGGAGAAGGTGGAGCAATATCTCACCGGCAAAGACCTTAATACCGGCGGCACTATCGACCTGATAAAGGATCTGCCGCGCATCCTCGGGCGCGAATGGATAAAGCTAAAATATTATCTCCCCAGAGCCATACTGTTTCTTATCCTGTTTTGGGTGCCCTTTATCGGCCAGACTGCGGCCCCCGTGCTCTGGTTCTTGTTTAGCACCTGGATGATGGCGATTCAGTATTGTGACTATCCCTTCGATAACCACAAGGTGCCCTTCAACGACATGAAGTTTGCCCTCAATCAGACCAAGGGCAGCAGCTTTAGCTTCGGCGCCGCCGTGACCCTGTTTTCGATGATCCCCATCATCAACTTTATCGTGATGCCGGTCGCTATTTGCGGTGCCACCTCCATGTGGGTCGACAAATATCGCGACGCCTATCGCAACGCGCACATTGCCCCTGAATAAAGCTCACTTCAAAAGAAAAGGCCTGCAATTGCAGGCCTTTTTATTACGCATCAGGCGCCGCCATATACCTCAGGGGAGCGCTCCTCGACAGGGACTTCTCTGGGCTTAGAGAGGTCGACAACAACCGTTTCTGAGATCTTATCTTGAATCGCCTGACGATTGGCATCCCAATAAATCTGTAAGAACCCCAACAGGCCGGTAGCGAAGCCGGCGCCGTAGCCGCCATAACGACCAAAGGCATCCCACAGGGAGATGCGCGAGGCATCAAGCGGCACCACCCGAATGTTAAGCAGCTTCTTACCTAAGGTCTGGCCATCGAACCAGGCGGTGAAAACGGTAAAATAGAAGGCGGCCCAACCAAAGCCTAAACCGAGATCATTCAATATCCCCTTCGCCCACTCGAGTAGGCTGTAGGGCGAGGGCCTATCTTCCTCATCGAGTTTATCGGCATCGATAACCAGCGGCGTGAGCTTATCTGTAATATCCTGATGGTCTGGCTTTGTGCCGGCAGCAGGCTCTTCGTTAGGCGCTGCGTCACTGGAGGCAAGGTTTGCCTCGGTAGACGTACTAGGGTTTGAAATACCAGGGTTAGACATATCAGGGTTAGACATATCAGGGTTAGACATATCAGGGTTAGACATACCAGGCTTGCTAACCGGCGCTATGTTCGGATAACGCTGAGTCAGACGCTGCATTAGCAGCGCTTTTTCTTGGTCGGAAAGCGACAACTCCTTGATTAATTGAGACACCAGCGCGACCTTTTCACTGTCACTTGCCTTTAAGGTATCGAGGGCGCCAAATAGTGTCGTTAACTTCTCATCGGCGCAGCCTGCCTCCTCACACAGGCTGAAGGATAAGATCTGCGGCATGATTTTCAGTGTCTCTAACGAGTCGGCCTTAAGGCCTGTGGTCTGAGCCGATTTCCCCCCCGCGTCAGCTTTATCACCTTCGCCGTAAGAGATGATATTGTCGCTGGTGACCCAGATAGTCATTAGCAACATGGCAAGATAGAGCCCCCACTTCAGCGCCTTACCCAGTTGGTGGCTGCGACGTTCAATGACCAAGGTTAAACCGACCAAGAGAATAAACAGTGCGCCGGCCTGCTCAGCCAGCACGCTGATCAACAAGGCGTCGATTAACATAGCCAGACCACGCTTGAGCGGCGATGCCAGCGGGGTATAAAGCAGATCTGGCGCAACATGAAAGGCGAAAGGGGTGACGATTGTTTTGGGATCTTTAGTTTTAGGCGCACTGGATTTAGGACTCGGTGATTGATGCGCGGCGATCGGCATATGAGCCGAATCCCCTCTCCTATCGTTTGTGCTAGTCACTCATCTGCTCCCTGCAGTTTATTCCGATTATTTGGGTTAGCGGACTGGATACATTTTGCTAACTTATCAATAGGATCCTCATTAGACCAGCCCCCTCAGTGAGGTATTTATGATATAAGTGGTTGCTTTTATAACAGAAAGGAATAACGAAGATGAAACTATCATTTCTAATGCGCTGAAACCACACTATGATTTAGCTGTATACATAAAGGAGCAAGTAATCCATGAGTAAAATTTTCGAAGACAATTCATATACCATAGGTAATACACCTCTTGTTCGCCTAAATCGCGTCAGCAAGGGAAATGTGCTCGCCAAGGTTGAGGCCCGAAACCCTAGCTTTAGTGTAAAGTGTCGTATCGGCGCGAATATGATTTGGGACGCCGAAAAGAAGGGCTTGCTCACTAAAGATAAAGAATTGATTGAGCCGACTTCAGGTAACACGGGTATTGCGCTGGCCTATGTCGCCGCGGCCCGTGGTTATAAATTAACCCTAACCATGCCAAACACCATGAGTCTAGAGCGTCGCAAGCTGCTTAAGGCGCTGGGCGCCAATCTTGTGCTGACCGAAGGTGCCAAGGGTATGAAGGGCGCCATCGACAAGGCTGAAGAGCTGCGTCAATCAGCACCTGAGAAATACCTGATCTTGGGTCAATTCGACAACCCAGCTAACCCAGAGATCCACGAGAAGACCACGGGTCCAGAGATCTGGAATGACACAGACGGTGAAGTAGATGTCGTCGTTGCCGGCGTGGGCACAGGTGGTACCATCACAGGTGTTAGCCGTTACATCAAGCAAACCCAAGGTAAGGCGATCACCTCGGTAGCGGTTGAGCCCGCAGACTCACCGGTCATTGGCCAGACCATGGCCGGTCAACCCGTGCAGCCTGGCCCACATAAGATCCAAGGTATCGGCGCTGGTTTCATCCCGGCTAACCTAGATCTCGAAGTGGTCGACCGTGTTGAAGCCGTGACCAACGAAGAAGCGATCGAGATGGCTCAGCGCCTGATGAAAGAGGAAGGTATCCTGGTGGGTATCTCTTCTGGTGCTGCCGTGGTTGCTGCAAACCGTATCGCCGAACTGCCAGAATTTGAAGGCAAGAACATCGTAGTGATCCTGCCCTCTGCAGCCGAACGTTACCTCTCATCTGTACTCTTCCAGGGCCAATTTGGCGACGCGGAAAACGTACAGTAAGACTCGCCCTCATCCGGCGCGTTAACTGACCCAAGCCCCCGATAGTTTTTGCTAGCTATTGGGGGCTTATTTTATGGCGCGCAATATCTTATCGATACAGGCGCCCACCGTCTGCTTGAGAAAGTCGCTATCTAGATTGCCACTAATCAGACTCTGATACTCCACCCAACGAATGAGCCCAAGCAGCTGATGGGCATCGGCATTGGCCGAGGATGATCCTAAGGCGGTAAAAAACTGTTCGATAGTCCTGATGAAGCCATTATCCAGCAACTGAATGGCCTCGGCGAGCGCTGGATTACGTAGTGCCTCTTCGTGAAACGCCAGCTCGAGAATGCGATCGTCTTTGTGGCTCACCTGAGTCTGAATATGCTCACAGAGAAACTCGGTCAGATGCACAGCTATGTTATCGAGGGACATCAACTCACTGTCCGCCTTGAGCACCTCGAGCAACTGGAAACTCTTCTCCTCTAGGGTGTTATTCATCCACAGGGTCTTCTCGGCAAAATAGGTTAAGGCGTCACTGATCAGATCTTTGATGTCTTTAAAGTAATAGGTGGTCGAGGCCAGTGGTACCTGCGCCTCGGTTGCCACAGCGCGATGACGTACGCCGCGCACCCCCTCCCTGATGATCAACCGCAGGGTCGCCTCTAAGATAGCCACGCGCCGGGCCTCACCATCGGCCCTGTGGGTGATACGTCCAACATAACTAAGAGGTTGCTGCATTTACCTATCCTTATTAGTCCAAGCCGTCGGCGGCTGAGCCACTTCATATTAACACCTGAGCAACACTTGACCTAGCCCGCAACCCTCACACTCTCCTGCTACTGTGATCAATAACGCTTTGTATCGCCGTTAATTTCAGCTGTCTCTTGTCAGATTTCGCGAGCCAGGTCGATAAATCGACATAGACTTGATGTACTCAACGGGGGATCCGGCTAGAGTGGATGGCATTTCACTCACACAAGCGTCAGGACTCTGATGGACTTTTACCAATCGCCGAAAACGATTTCGGCATTTGATGCCAAATTCGAAGCACAAAAAATCGCATTCGCTCCCATAACCTTCCAGGTTGCCCGTTGTCTGTTAAAATTTGATCTCTTAACGAAAATAGAAGCCGAACCAGGCTTGAGCCGAGCCAGACTCTCAAGCCTAGTTGAGCTGTCAGACTATGCTGTCGGCGTCCTGCTGGATATGGGCCTCAGCATGGGCCTCATCTGGCAAGCAGGGCAAGGTTATCATCTGGATAAGATAGGTCACTTCCTACTTCACGATGAGATGTCCAGAGTCAACCTCAACTTCAATCATGACGTTTGTTATCAAGGGATGTTCGAACTCGACAAGGCACTGGAAAAAGGCGAAGCCAGTGGTTTGAAAGTATTTGGCGACTGGCAGACCATCTACCCCGGCCTAAGCCAGTTGCCTGCGGCAGCTAAGCAGAGTTGGTTCGAGTTTGACCACTTCTATTCGGATCACGCCTTTGGCACTGTGCTGCCGTTGATCTTTAAGGCCCAACCAAAAACCTTGGTGGATATCGGCGGCAACACGGGAAAATGGGCACTGGCCTGTACCCAATACGATGCCGATGTCGATGTCACCATCATGGATCTGCCCGGTCAACTCAAGGTGGCTATGGAAAATGCCAAGGACAAAGGCTTAAGCGAACGTATCCATGGCTTTGAATGCGATCTATTAAAGGCTGATACGCCTTTCTATGAGGGGGGAGATCTCTACTGGATGAGTCAGTTCTTAGACTGCTTTTCACAAGAGCAAATACTTACTATTTTAACATTAGCGAGAGAGCACATGGCGCCCCATAGCGAACTCTGTATCTTGGAGACCTTTTGGGATAGACAACCCTGTGAAGCCGGGGCCTATTGTGTCAATGCAACCTCGCTCTACTTTACGGCGATGGCCAATGGCAACAGCCGTATGTATCACTCCAAAGATCTCCTCAAACTGATCTCATTAGCGGGTCTCTATGTCGATGAAGATATAGACGAGATTGGCTTGGGCCATACACTACTGCGTTGCCGACGTAAACCTTAACACGTCAAATCAAGCCCTTGCGGTAAAACACGTTTAACACCAAACCACACAGACGAGGCCAAGCAAGCGCTAGCCTCTCTATTGTCCAAAAGCTCTACATTATTAGCGCGATAACTTACTGTCGTAATTCAATACCGTTAGCCTTTATTAGGGAAGGTGCGAATAAGTCCCGCGCTTGCTCTGCGTGTGCTTAAAGTGGATAGATGCTAGGCACAGTTTGCAGCGAATGGCCCTAGTCCTTCGCAAGAACTGTAACGCAGCAAATACCGCTGTAAGCCTCGCCCTGCGGGGCTTTGATAGCAACACCATTTCGGCGTTATTCAACTTCAGCAGGCCTCGGCATGCCCTCAGTTGAATGCCTTGAACTGTCGCTGCTATCAAAGCCAGAGCTGTGCGACGANTCCCGCGCTTGCTCTGCGTGTGCTTAAAGTGGATAGATGCTAGGCACAGTTTGCAGCGAATGGCCCTAGTCCTTCGCAAGAACTGTAACGCAGCAAATACCGCTGTAAGCCTCGCCCTGCGGGGCTTTGATAGCAACACCATTTCGGCGTTATTCAACTTCAGCAGGCCTCGGCATGCCCTCAGTTGAATGCCTTGAACTGTCGCTGCTATCAAAGCCAGAGCTGTGCGACGACTTGTTCGCACCTTCCTTAGCACGTTCTGAATTAAATCCCCACCAAAAACCATTTGCAGAAACATATTTTTAACAAGCCTACTCTGACACCTCATATTAACGGCTAATTAATCAGCACGAAAAACGAATGAATTCGCCAAAATCTATGGCATTAGTATTAATCAAAAAGGAGTACAACAAGATTAACCAACATTAAAATAACAAATGAAGAAGAGGGAATTGACAAGACCTTGGTCAAAAATAAATCATTCCCGCAATATTTTTCATAAATTTTGCATTTTTTTTAAATAACAAATTAAACACCAAGAAAACAAACAAAGACAATAAAAATAACAACCTGAAAACCAAAAATAACCACAACAACAACAATTCGGCAACCCAAGGCAACAAAATGTAACACTGCCAGCCACAACAAGAATAACAGCTCAAGTAAAAAACGCAGACAAAGAACTCGATGTGTATTTATTGTTGCGAAAAAGATAACTCACCTACGGCTTTAAACGCTGTATCACCTGTAGCCACCATGTTGCAGTTGTTATCTCTCTATGCTTATATCGAACGCGAGGTAAAGACTTATCAATATAAGTAAACATTTGAAAAGTTTTTACTAAATAAAGTTCAACACATAGAACTGCTCAAAAAAATAGCAATTCAGCAGTATTCAATTCAAAAATAAAATAAGTCTCAGGGAGAAACAAAATGCAGCCTAATTCTATATTGGCTAAAGCTGTGCGTTTCGCATTAATTGGTGGTGCCGCAACGGCAGCACTGAGTGCGCCAGCCGTTTATGCAGCAGATGAAGATAGCGTCGAACGTATCGAAGTTACAGGTTCACGTATTAAGCGCACCGACCTAGAAGGATCTTCACCAGTCACAACTATTAGTGCTGCTGATATTGAAAAAACAGGTGAAATGTCTGTAGCTGACGTTCTTCGTCGTAGCAACATAAACACCTTTGGTTCTTACGCTGAATCTTCAGGCAGTACTTGGCAGAGCCAATCAAACATCTCACTTCGTGGTGCTGGTGCAGACAGAACTCTCGTCCTGCTCAACGGCAAACGTATGCCAGGTTCACCTACTCTAGGTGGAACAGCTGTAAACCTAAACACTATTCCTACAGCAGCCATCGAAAGAATAGAAGTCCTTACGGACGGCGCTTCTGCTGTATATGGTTCTGATGCCGTAGCAGGCGTGGTTAACATTATCCTGAAGAAAAACTTCGATGGTCTTGAGTTTTCTGCAACAGGTACCAACCCGCAACAAGCCGGTGGTGAAGAGTGGAAAGCACACGTAATTGGTGGAGTAAGTGGTGACAAAGGAAGCATGACTTTCTCAATGGAGCACCAGAACCGTGAAATCATTTATCAACGCGACCGTTGGTTCTCAAGTTCAACAAACGTATTAGCGGATAAATATGCAGATACAACAGGTGTATCGGCATATGCTCGTAACTTCTTGAACATGACAACGGGTCAATTTAACCCAATGGCCGCCTGTAAAAATGATAAGATGGTAGGCGGTGGTCATATCTATGACTACGGTGATGGCGACTATATCTGCGGCTATGATTATACCTCTGAAGCAGCTGATCACGCAGCGCGTAAATATACAGCTGGTTACATCAATGCAGACTATGAAATTTCTGATGAAGTTCGCTTCGAAGGCCAAGGTCTGTTCTCTCGTAACGAAACTTTTGGTCGTTATGCACCTGCCGCTGGTTGGTTCAATGTTGATGCTGGTCAAGTAGATATTCAAAACATTGACTCGAATGGTAACAGCACTGGTACAAGTAAAAACCCAGATGCGGGTCGCGTATATTATCGCTTCACCGATGTTGGTACTCGTGACTCTAAGACCATCGACTACAGCACTGATCTCCAGTTAGGTCTGGTTGGCGAACACGACAACTTCGGCTGGGATTTCACCTACCACTACAACTTGGCTGAAAACAGCAACTACGGTTCTGGTTATGTACACCGCCCAACTGTAGAAAACTTAGTGAAGAGCGGCGACTTTAACTTCGGTCCAGAAGGTAACAGCGCTGCAGTTGTTGCAGCGATTAGTCACGACACACTGAAGCAAGACATTATGGAATTCCATAGTGTGAATGCTGGTGTTAACTTCGAGGCAATTGAGCTACCAGCTGGTGATATCGGTTGGTACTTTGGTACTGAGTTCATGCAGTACAAGTATGAATCACGTGTCGATGCAGAGTCATCTGCTGGTGAAGTCATTGGTTCATCAGGTAATGGTTCAGCTGGCGACCGCGATGTATTCGCAGTCTTCGGTGAGTCCATTATCCCTGTAACTGAAGCTTTAGAGCTTAACCTAGCCTTCCGCTACGACGACTACTCTGACTTCGGCTCAGCGACAACCCCTAAAGTTGCTCTCCGTTATCAAGTTCTAGATAACGTGGTACTGCGCGCTTCATGGGGCCAAGGCTTCCGCGCACCGTCACTATCTGACTTATATGCGGCAGATTCATTTAGTGCCGACAGTGCAACTGACTACCACTACTGTGAAATACAAGGCACGTCTCCAGCCGATTGTAAAGCAAAGCAATATGACGTGACTCGTACTGCAAACTCTAAGCTACAGCCAGAAACTTCAGATTTCTATAACCTAGGTGTGATCTGGAACATCACAGACAACTTCAGCACTAAAGTTGAATACTACGATCTGAGCATTGAAGACGTGATCACCTTTGTTTCTCTAAACTCATTGCTTAAAGAAGAGAAAAAAGTGGGTTACGGCAACTTAGCGCTTGGAGATATTAAGCGTGTTGGTGATAATCCTAACGGTAAGATCCTGTCAGCTACTACTCCACAAGTTAACGGCAATGGTTTCGATACTTCAGGTATCGACTTTAACCTGACTTATACCGGTCTAGAGACAGCTGTGGGTGACTTTGGTTCAACCTTCGATCTAACTTATGTCATTGACTACAATGAAGAAGAATACTTCGATGGTCCAGTGAACAACAAGATTGGCCGTAACGGTATGCCAGAATTCCGCTTCACATGGGTGATCGATTGGACATATGGTGACCACAATGCGTCACTGTTGACTCAATACATCGATGGTCAGGCAGAAAAGACAGATCCAAATTCCTACGAGCAAATTGGTTCGCTTTCGTCTCAAACTACATTTGATGCGACCTATAGCTACAACGCTCCTTGGAATGGTAAGTTCACTCTAGGTGTTCGTAACATTACTAACGAAGATCCAGTGTTAGATTCAAACCTGAAATATGATTCTTCTCTGTACAACCTATATGGTCGTACTTATACAGCATCATATACTCAGAAGTTCTAATCTCACAGAGTCTTAATGAAAAAACGGCATCCTAGGATGCCGTTTTTTATTGAAGCTATTTAGTGAGCGACTATTAGGGAAGATGCGAATAAGTCCCTGATGTGAGATCATAGCTACATAGTAAATCACAGCCATTACCGCCCATGAGCCAACAGTTAACTTTTGCCGATAGTGAGTTTTCCAGCAAGCGCCGCCAGACCCGTAAAGAGATTTTCTTATCTCGGATGGACAACCTGTTACCATGGACTCAACTGCTGGAAGTGATTGAGCCCTTTTATCCAAAAGCGGGCAATGGTCGTCGTCCCTATCCACTGGAAACGAT
>NZ_JAKEVJ010000101.1:0-31111 GCF_022398425.1 Shewanella sp. Isolate7
CATCGAGCGACACGTAAAAATCAAGAATGCAGCGACCCCTTTTGACCCTCAATACCAAGAATATTTGGTGAAGAGAAAATCTAAAAGGCTAGCTCGTAACTCTTGGAAAGAGCCTGTCCCGACTGCGTTATAAGTTGCTGGGTATCAATGATGCCTTAGTGGAGGCTTGAGCCGTATGCAGTGAAAGTTGCACGTACGGTTCTTAGAGGGGCGGCACTTGGTAACAAGTGTCGTCTACTCGACAAAAATAACTTAGCTTTTGATTGTTAGGTCATGGCAATAACGTCAAATCGAAGAGATAAATAACCCGGTGTAGGTGCGGATGAGGCCTTCGATTTCAGTGCCGATAATGTTCCCGACATTTTTCGGCATTCCCTACATCCATGTAGGTCAGATTATTTCGTAGAGCGCACAGGGAAGTGCTTGCGGCGAGCCAAAAACGTGTTTGCACATAAAGCCTGCGGCAGGCAATAGACACACCATCAAGCCATGGTTGGCTTAAACTTTTCAAATATTAAATTTGGGTAGACGCTACTAGCTGAAAAGTAGTTGATGACCGACAAAGAACAGTAACGTTAAATCGAAGAGACGTTGGATACCCAGTGTAGATACGCCGGTGAGCTTCCGAAACAGGGCCGCTCTTTGACATCCATGTCACCGCGGCATTCGTGAGTCCATTCACATCAGATGTTTCGGCAGAGCCTAAAGGGATTTATTCAAATAACATCCGTGTTTAAATGCCAGTTCGGCATCCATGCCTCTCGTTCGTGAGCGCCAAGCTGCGCTTCACTCACCGTCTCACATGCGTATCTGCACATGAGCCCACCGCAGGTGATAGGTACTTCATGCTGCCATGGTTCAAAGTCCCCTCTCAAATAGCAAAGTTTGTTTGACCTTAAGAATTGAAAACCGACGAACACCAGTAACGTCTAATCGAAGAGATGGATAACTCGGTGTAGGTGCGGCTGAGGCCTTCGATTTCAGTGCCGAAAATGTTCCCGACATTTTTCGGCATTCCCTACATCCATGTAGGTCAGATTATTTCGTAGAGCCCACAGGGAAGTGCTTGCGGCGTGCCAAAAACGTGTTTGCACATAAAGCCTGCGGCAGGCAATAGACACACCATCAAGCTATGGTTGGCTTAAACCTTTCAAATATCAAATTTGGGTAGACGCTACTAGCTGAAAAGTAGTTGATGACCGACAAACCTCAGTAACGTTGAATCGAAGAGATTAATAACCCGGTTGTAGGTGCGGCTGAGGCCTTCGATTTCAGGGCCGAAAATGTTCCCGACATTTTTCGGCATTCCCTACATCCATGTAGGTCAGATTATTTCGTAGAGCCCACGGGGAAGTGCTCAAACAACATGCTGTCTAACGGCCAGTTCGGCATCCATGCCTCTCGTTCGTAAGCGTAAAGCTTTGCTTCATTCACCGTGCCAAAAACGTGTTTGCACGTAAAGCCTGCGGCAGGTAATTGATAAACCATGCTGCCATGGTTCAAAGCACCCTTTCAATGTTCAACTCGGCTTAAAGCTAAAACCATTGAAGCAGCGCTTCATCTATCAAATCTGCATTGAAACCTTGTGCTATTCAAGGTCAGCTATCCTTTATTTAAAGGTATAGAGAAGATTAAAAGTAGTGACGGTATCCGTCTGCTTCGACCCTTCTGGTACCACTTCCGTGTATTTGACGTTCATGCCTATCTTAAACGCCCAGTCCTGGAATAGGGTGTTCTTGTAACTCATATCCAGGGTGACAGTGCTGTTGGATTCGCCGGTCTCGGCGGTGAGATCTGCGTTGAAGCTGGTGTATTCGTGGATCTTCTGCTCGAACTTGGCGGCGGTACGCAAAATTATCTCGCGGTCGGCCTCTGGGTCGGGCACTGACTCGCTCACCTGGGGGAGGTTGTAACGATAACCCGGACCGACCTCGAGACTCAGCTTGGTGCTGTCGTCGCTGATGGCGTCGAAACCATAACCGGTCGACACGGTGGAGATGCGGGTATAACTACCGAATCTGTCTTCGGTGAAGTCACCGCGGGCGAAGATATAGCCTGAGTAGATCTTGTAGCTCGACTGCAGCTGGACGTCGTACTTCTCCGAGGTGGTCTTTTCCGAGTCGGAGGCGAAGTAGGCCTTGAAGACTCCTTCCTGACGAAAGTCATCTGTGTCGTAGACGAGTTTGGTACGGCCGTTGAAGCTGCTGGACTCAGTGTTACCCGTGTTGATCTGTAGCCCGGCCTCGATCTCGGCAGAGAAATCGCTGGGGGGCTCCTGATAGTCCGGCGGCACGAGTGCCCAGGCGCTGTGGCTGAGACCGAGTGTGATAAATAAACTTGTTGCTCTTAACATTATTTTTATTTTTTGCAGGCGTCTAGAACACAAAAATGACAGCGCACTATCATACCGTTTCACCCGGCGATGGGCAAAGTGAATAACGAAAGATATTGCTTGAGTTTTGGGGTGTGACCATGTACTATTCCGCGGCTTAATTCAGTCACTTTATTTAGTTCCTTGCCTCCATTTGGTCTGACTGAGCCAACAACGAGGCTAGATAACCGTAAGGAGCAAAAAATGCGTCATTATGAAATCGTATTTTTAGTTCACCCTGATCAGAGTGAACAAGTGCCAGGTATGATCGAACGTTACACGGGTATTCTTACCCAAGCTGGCGGTCAAGTTCACCGTTTAGAAGACTGGGGCCGTCGTCAACTGGCTTACCCAATCATCGAACTGCATAAGGCTCACTATGTTCTGATGAACGTAGAAGCGACTGCAGAAGCGGTTGAAGAGCTAGAAACAGCTTTCCGTTTCAACGACGCTGTTCTTCGTAGCATGGTTATGCGTACCAAGGGTGCCATCACCGAAGCTTCTCCAATGGCCAAAGCGAAAGACGAGCGTGAAGCACGTCGTTCTAGCGAAGAGCGCCCTGCTGCTGAAGCACCTGCAGCAACTGAAGAAGCCGCTGAAAAAGCAGCTGAGTAAGTTTATTTGTGGCCACCAATCACTTGGTGTTATCTGGAACCATAACCCGGTCCAGAAGCTTTAGTAGCCCGGCAGGCATCCCACATTGTGTGATCATGCTGGAACACAAATCGCAGGTTTATGAAGCAGAGATGCTGAGAAACGTATACTGCCAGATGCAAGTGATATTAAGTGGCGAACGCTTTAACAGCATCACAGACAAACTGAAAACCGGTGTGGATATTGAGGTCAAAGGTTTCATCGCCCTCCAGAGAGGACGCAATGGTCAAAACCGCTTGGTATTACACGCTGAAAATGTCGAATTGAAAACTTAGGAGACTGTCAAAATGGCACGTTATTTCCGTCGTCGCAAGTTCTGCCGTTTCACTGCAGAAGGCGTTACAGAGATCGATTACAAAGATATCGCTACTCTAAAGAACTACATCACTGAAAGTGGTAAGATTGTTCCTAGCCGTATCACAGGTACAAACGCTAAATACCAACGTCAACTGGCTCGCGCTATCAAGCGTGCTCGTTATCTTTCTCTACTGCCTTACACTGATCTACATCAGTAATAGCGCATCAATTTAGAGGAATTAATAATGAACGTTATTCTACTTGATAAAATCGCTAACCTGGGCAACCTGGGTGACCAAGTGTCAGTTAAAGCTGGTTATGCTCGTAACTTCCTTTTACCTCAAGGTAAAGCAGTAGTTGCTAACGCTGCTAACACTGAAGTATTCGAAGCACGTCGTGCTGAACTAGAAGCTAAGCTAGCTGCTGAACTAGCAACTGCTAACGAGCGCGCTGAGAAGATCAACGCTCTTGAAGCCGTTGTTATCGCTTCTAAAGCAGGTGACGAAGGCAAGCTGTTCGGTTCAATCGGTAACCGTGACATCGCTGATGCAGTAACTGCTGCTGGCGTTGAACTGGCTAAGAGCGAAGTTCGTCTGCCACTAGGTGCTATCCGCACTACTGGCGAATACGAAATCGACGTTCAGCTTCACGCTGAAGTTAAGGCTGCTGTTAAGCTTTCTGTTGTTGCAGAAGACTAAGACACAGTTTTAAACGATTTAAAGAACACCGCGCTAATCTGATTAGTGCGGTGTTTTTTTATGCCTTGAATATACGCAGAGGCTAGGTGTGCTCGACCCTATTCTGTTTGCTATGTTTTTCGCGTGCTAACTGTGTGGCCATCAAGGTGAGCCGATACCGGGGGTTGCCTACTATCAGGCTGAAGCGGTCGATCGTTGCATGTGAGATATGACTTGCGGCGACACTTAGGTGTGGTGCAGCTGGCGCTGCAGTGCCTGCATTTTCGTCGGTGGCCGCGAGATAAAATTCGCCTTACGGGCTGCTCATCCTATGCCTCACCTCATTGCAATTCTAATAACCTATGCCACTGACGAGTTAGCGACAAGTAAAAAAATACCCGGCATTGCCGGGTATTTGTCGATTGGGTAAACGCTCTGACGTAAGGCTAGTTTCTGACTAGGTCCAACTCGCTAATCAGGTTGTCGGCGTGGTCTACCTCATCCATCATCCACAGAATGTAGCGGAAATCCACGTGCACGGCGCGGGTGATGGTTGGGTTGAAGAACCAGTCCTTGGTGATGGCTTCATAGGTAGAGTCGAAGTTCAGACCCACCAGTTCGCCCTTGCCGTTAAACACGGGCGAGCCAGAGTTGCCGCCAGTGGTATCGACGCTGGAGAGGAAGTTCACTGGCACAGAGCCGAAGCTTTCCGGCTTGTCCAGGCAAGAGAAGAGACGGCACAGCCAAGAGGCTGGGTCCTGATAGACAGACTCGACCTTGTGGCTGCCGTAGCGCTTGGCCTTGATGGCATCCAGTACCTTCTTAGGTGCATCGAATGGCTCGACGCCCGTGTGCTTGGCCACTATCCCTTCCAGGCGGGTGAAGGGCTGCTTGTAGAGGGCGTCCTTCGACTGGTAACCATCCACCATGCCGTAGGTGATGCGCAGGGTGCCGTTGGCATCCGGGTATACGGGCCAGTTGTTGGCCTTGTAGTAGGCGATAACGGCTTCCATGTAACCAGGGCGGGCCTTAGACAGCTTACCTGCCAGGGTCTTCTTGGCTTTCTCCTGGGCCAGGTTGGTGTCGTACAGGGCCACGGCGATGCGGATGAATGGATCGGCGCTGGTTTCAAACGCCTTCACATCGGCGTCCATCCAGGCCAGACGTTCGGCCTGATTGGTGAGGCCGGTCAGCGAGTAGAGGCCGTCCAGCTTGTCGCTCAGGCTTACCTCAGGATCGTCTGATTTGAGCATGGCATCGAGCTCAGGTACGCGGTTGTCCTGGGCCAGGTAGGCGTTTAGATCTTGCATCCACAAGGTCTTGTCGACGCTGATGGCGAAGCTCGAATCGATACGCTTGAGGCGCGCCTTAAACATCTTCATGTCGCGCTCTTGATAGCCTTCCTCACGCTCGGCGTCCGGCTTGGTCTTCTCCTTGGCCAGACGATAGAGGCGATTGGCGGTGGCCAGCAGATCGCTGGACTGAGCGTTTTCGAAGAAGTAGCGGGTCTGCAGCGCCTGGCGCTGCTCAACCAGCAGGGTCTCAAGCTGGTCAAACTTGGCCTGATAGCTCTGGTACTGGCTGTCTGTGGTTAGCCACTGACGGAAATCGTCTTCGCGGGCCTGCTTGATACCGGCGATGTCGGTGGCCTTAAAGCCATCGAGCAGGCCGTTGTACTTCTTCATGCGGTTGGCCATCGAGGCCAGGGTACCGGCGTACTTGATCTTAACCCCGGCGTCCTGTGCGCCCATGGCTTCTATGGTGTCGATACGCAGCTGGTAGCGCTTGGCCAGGGTAGGGTAGAGCCAGTCGCTGGCAAATTTTAGCTCGCTGGTGAGGCGGTAGCGGCTGGTCGAGCCTGGGTAACCGGCTACGAATACGCCGTCGCCCGCCTTGACGCCATCGGCGTTGATCTTCAGGTAGCTCTTAGGCTTGAAGGGGACGTTGTCTGGCGAGTAGGCGGCCGGCTTACCATCTTTGCCTACGTAGGCACGCAGGAAGGTGAAGTCGCCCGAGTGGCGTGGGTATTCATAGTTGTCTATGTCACCGCCGAAGGAGCCGACGCTCTTAGGTGGCGCGTATACCAGGCGCACGTCGCGAATGATCAGCTGCTTGATCAGGTAGTATTCCAGGCCGTTGTGGAAGCTGCGCACCGAGCAGCGGTAGTTGTCGTCGGCCTCACATTCTTTTATCAGGGCCTTGCGGTTAGCCTGGATCTCTTCGTAGCGTTTCAGCGGGTCGTCGCTGAGATCTTTGGTGACCTGGTCGCTGACATTGGTGACGGCTTCGGTGATATAGAGACGTTCGTTAGGGCCGGCAGAAGGTTCGTCCGCTTGTTTGCGCGCCAGGAAGCCATCGGCGATGTAGTTGTGCTCTTTCTTGCTGTTGTATTGAATCGCGCGGTAGGCGCAGTGGTGATTCGTCACAACTAACCCTTGGGGGGACACGAAACTGGCGGTACAATACCCCAGTCCGACAACTGCATTCATCGGATATTGGGTCAGATCGGCGAGTTGTTTTGCTGGAATTTGGATACCGCGTTCGCTCAGCTTGTCGGCGATCGATGGCATTTGATACGGTTGCCATTGCCCTTCATCGGCAATGACTACGCCAGATGACAGCATTAAGGCTGCAACCAATGCTTTGCGCATGTTTATTCCTTAATTATTATGTATAAGTTTGTAGGACGAACAGGTCAGAGGCCTGTTTCTGCTTGACCCGGGTTTTATATCATATTTTGCCTAATCGTTGGAAATTTGGAGAGTTAATGTCACAGCAAGGTGGATTTCAGGCTAAGAAAAAGCCTAGAGATATACAGATCGACGCATTGAAGATGCCGCCCCACTCGATTGAGGCCGAGCAGTCAGTGCTCGGTGGCTTGATGTTGGATTCAGATGCCTGGGATAAGGTGGCCGAGGCCGTGGTGAAGGATGACTTCTATTCCCGCTCTCACAAGATGATCTTTACCGCCATGGAGTCCCTGGTGGCCGCGGGTCAGCCTATCGATCTGATCACCGTCTCCGAACAGCTGGAGCTTGAAGATCACTTAGAAGATGCCGGTGGCTTTGCCTATCTGGGCGAGATCGCCAAGAACACCCCGAGCGCGGGCAATATTCTCTCCTACGCCGCTATCGTGCGTGAGCGCGCCGTGGTGCGCGAGATGATCAAGGTCGCTAACGAGATCGCCGACGCCGGTTTTAATCCCGAGGGGCGCAATTCCGGTGAGCTGCTGGATCTGGCCGAGAGCAAGGTATTTAAGATTGCCGAGCAGCGTGCCAACGCCAACGAGGGCCCAGAGGGGATCAAGACCATCCTCGAGAAAACGGTGGATAAGATCGAGGAGCTGTACAACAACCCGCATAACGGTGTGACCGGGGTGTCTAGTGGCTTCAACGATCTCGACCGTATGACGGCGGGCTTCCAGTCGGGCGATCTTATCATCGTGGCGGCGCGTCCCTCTATGGGTAAGACCACCTTCGCCATGAACCTGTGCGAACAGGCGGCGCTGCATGAAGACAAGCCGGTGCTTATTTTCAGTCTCGAGATGCCCTCGGAGCAGATCATGATGCGTATGCTGGCCTCACTGGGCCGGGTGGATCAGACCAAGATACGTACGGGTCAGCTCGACGATGACGATTGGGCGCGCGTCTCCTCGACCATGGGGATCATGCTCGAACAGGGCAAGATGTATATCGACGATGGCTCGGGCCTGACACCGACCGAGGTGCGCAGCCGCGCCAGACGTATCGCCCGCGAATACGGTGGTCTGTCGATGATCATGATCGATTACCTTCAGCTGATGCAGGTGCCCGCACTGTCCGACAACCGTACGCTGGAGATCGCCGAGATCTCCCGCTCGCTCAAGGCGTTGGCGAAAGAACTGGAGATCCCGGTTATCGCCCTGTCGCAGCTTAACCGCTCCTTGGAGCAACGCGCCGACAAGCGCCCGGTGAACTCGGACTTGCGTGAATCTGGCTCTATTGAGCAGGATGCGGATCTGATCATGTTTATTTATCGTGATGAGGTGTATAACGACGACTCTGAAGATAAGGGGACCGCGGAGATCATCATAGGTAAGCAGCGTAACGGCCCCATCGGACGTGTGCGTCTAACCTTCCAGGGCCAGTTCTCTCGATTCGATAATTATGCCGGTCCGCAGTTCGAAGAAGATTAAGCCGGCTAATACCACTCACAATAGGTGAGCAGTTTTTTATTACGATTGGTATAAGCTCGTAGGGTGAGATTAAACTTGGTTTAATTAGCCCTATGGCTCGTTATTTTGCGTTACCCTCATCGAGTCTCGACGCCATTAACATTAAGGTTATTGTTTGAAACCCTTTCCCCGAGCAGAGATCAGCGGCGATGCGCTGAAGTCGAATTTACAGCGATTACGCCAGCTGGCGCCCCAGAGTAAAGTGATGGCCGTGGTCAAGGCCAACGGCTATGGCCATGGCCTGCTGAATGTGGCCCATTGCCTGGCCACCGCCGACGGCTTCGGCCTGGCGCGTCTGGAAGAGGCGCTGGAACTGAGAGCCGGTGGCGTCTCTTCCAAGCTGCTATTGCTCGAAGGCTTCTTCCGTCAAAGCGATCTGCCCACCCTGGTGGCGCACGACATCGATACCGTGGTGCACCATGAGTCGCAGATTGAGATGCTCGAGACGGCCAGCCTTGCCAAGCCGGTGACGGTGTGGATGAAGGTAGACACAGGCATGCACCGTCTGGGGTTCACCTTAGATCAGTTTGAGGCCATCTATCAGCGTCTGCAGGCTTGCCCACAGGTGGCTAAACCAATTCATCTGATGACCCATTTTGCCTGCGCCGACGAGCCGGAGAATCCCGCTACCGCAGAGCAGGCGAGGCGCTTCGAGCAGATGACTGCCAAGCTACCGGGCGATCGCACCCTGGCTAATTCGGCCGCCACCCTCTACTGGCCCGCGACCCAGGCCGACTGGATCCGTCCGGGGATCGCCCTGTACGGCGTGTCGCCAGTCGTTGGCGATCTTGGCCGCAATCATGGCCTGGAGCCCGCCATGGAGCTGGTTTCCCAGCTGATCGCCGTGCGCGACCATAAAGCGGGCGATCCCGTGGGTTACGGCAGCTATTGGCAGGCCAAGCAAGACACTCGGCTGGGGGTGGTGGCTATCGGCTACGGTGACGGCTATCCCCGCAATGCGCCAGAGGGCACGCCGGTCTGGGTCAATGGCCGCCTGGTGCCAGTGGTGGGCCGAGTCTCCATGGACATGCTGACCGTGGATCTGGGCATAGATGCCACAGACAAGGTGGGTGATACCGCCGTGCTCTGGGGCAAGGCGCTGCCGGTCGAAGAGGTGGCCGAGCATATAGGAACCATCGCCTACGAGCTGGTGACTAAGTTGACTCCGCGCGTCGCCGTCTGTCTCGAGTAATCGATGCCAGATCTGTTCCTCCCTAAAGCATCGCTCACGCGGCTAGCTTCTCAGGCTAGCCGTATGTTTTTTGCCGCAACGCTCGCCCTACCGGCTGGTCAGGCGCTGGCCAGTGACGATCTGGCGCCTCAGGTACAGATCAATAGCGGTGATGGAGCGCGCGCCGAGTTTGTCGCCGTGCCCTTTATCTTCGCCACCGAGACCCTGAGCACCTCTATGGGCGCCGCCGGTGTGGTGAAACACGCCGGGCAGCGTCAGGCTTCCTTATTTGCCCTGGGACTAGGCTCGGCCAACGATTCCTGGGTGAGCTATCTTGGCGCCTATGACTATCAGATCCCTGGCGTCGATAGCTGGCTGTTTTCCGGCGAGTATTACCGCGCCAGCTATACCGAGGGGATCTTCTATGTGCCCGGGCAGGCGCCTGCGAGTATGGCAGGCCAGCCTGCGCGGGTGGTGACCCAGGGGGATGAGTCCTTTTCCAGGCTGCATCTTAAATACGTGCTGCCCTGGGGGCGGGGCGCCAAGGGGGCGGTCGCCAGTCTTAAGGGGGCGCCATCGGCGAGCCTTGGATGGAACCCAATCACCTCGGGGGTGAGCAGTATCGAGCTGACCCCCTTCTATACCCAGCAAACCCTCATGGGATTCGAGTCGCTGCCACAATCGGCGCGCGGGCTCGAGCTGGAGCTGGCCTGGGACAATCGCGATAACCGCGAGAACAGCCAGCAGGGCGGGCGTACCAGCCTGACCCTTACCCGAGACTGGGGTAGCAGTCAGCGTCAGAGCTGGACCACCTGGGAGTTTGAGCAGAGCCTCTATCTGTCCCAGGGGCAGAGCGATTGGTTCGACAGTCGGGTGCTGGCATTCGATGTTTATCTGGCCGATACCCCCACCTGGAATAGCTATGATGAGGCCAGTCAAGCCTACCAGCGCCCGCCGAGCTTTGCCGGGGTGAGCCTGGGGGGCTTCAAGCGTCTTCGCGGCTACAGCGGCAATCAATTTACCGGCCGCAGTGCGTTGTTGTACGCTGCCGAATATCGTTTGACCCCCAAGTGGAATCCATTGCAGACACTACCCGTATTTCGCTGGTTTGACATTCCCTGGTGGCAGTGGACGGCATTTGCCGAGGCGGGCAAGGTCAGCGACGAGTTCAGTCTAGATAGCCTTCACAGCCAGATGAAGACCACTGTGGGCGCCGGCATTCGCTTTGAGGTCGAAGGAGTGGTGGTGCGCACGGACTTTGCCGTGGGCGAGGAGGAAGGCCAGTTCTGGATCATGGTGAACCAGCCTTTCTAATCGTCTTGGGTGTCTATTTGCTTAGATGCCTATTTGCTTAGGTGCCAGGCTTGTTGCTCCAGAGCTGTTGGCGCTGAACTGTCGGTGCTGAGTTGTGGGCACAGATGCTTAGGCTTCGAAACAGATCTCGATATAGGCGGTGCCGTAGATGCTGCTGAAGGGCATGATGATCTTCTGCCCGTCGGACTTGTGGGCTATGGTGTGGTTCTTACCCGACACCACGATAGGGGTGGCCATGTCGAATTCGTAGCCCTTGTCACTGAGGAGATTCTTGGCGCCACCGGTCACCATGTTGGTGAGTTCGCCCACCAAGTCTGTCACCTCTTCATCTATACTCTCGGGCTTCTCGCCCAGCATCTTGTTCATGATCTCTAAGATCAGCGACTCTTCGAAGGTGATCGATAAAGATCCCTTGGTCTGGGGACCGACCATGCCGATGAGACCCGACACATCGCCCTTGGCCAGATTATCTTTTTTCAGGTTGGGTTTGCCGGGTTTAAGCTCCATGTTGGCCATGGTCTTGAGCACATTGAGCAGGGAGTCGAGAAAAGGATTGATAAAGTCAACATTCATCGCAGGTGCAGCCCCTTCTGGTAATAACAGATCGCAGCAAATAGGTCTTTAAGCTTAGGTGATAATTGAGCTTAAAGCCTGCTTGCTCGGAAACACCATAACATAAAGCCTAAGGGGGGCGACAAATCTTTTACGGCTAACTCCCTAATGGTAAAGATATTTGTGAGCTGTTGTTTGTTTTATCCATCCGCTGAGCGCAAGGATTGTGGCTAAGGCTTGCCCCGCTAACCATTTTCGCGCTAGCCTCGGCATCAACAACCCCCTCTAGGCCAGGAGCCAATATGTCTTCGCTTCCCACAAGCTATATCCATGTGCAATTTAACGCCCCGGGCGGGCCAGAGGTGCTCACACTTGGCCAGAGCCCCTTGCCCGCCATCGCGCCGGATCAGCTGCTGATCAAGGTGGCGTATGCCGGGGTGAATGGCCCGGATGTCGCCCAGCGCTGTGGTCTCTATCCTCCGCCGGCCGGCGCCAGCGAGATCCTGGGGCTGGAGGTGTCAGGCACTGTGGTCGCTTTGGGTGAGCAGGTGACAGGCTGGCAGCTGGGAGACAAGGTCTGTGCCCTGGTGCCCGGTGGCGGTTATGGCGAATATGTGGCGACTTGGGGCGTACACTGTCTGCCTATTCCACAAGGGCTCAGCATGGCTCAGGCGGCGGCCCTGCCCGAGACCTTCTTCACCGTTTGGGGCCATATGTTTATGCGCGGTGGCCTCAAGGCGGGGGAGACGGTATTGATCCATGGTGGCTCGGGGGGAATAGGCTCGGCGGCGGTCACCTTAGCGAAACAATTCGCTGTTAAGGTGCTGGTCACCTGCGGCAACCAGGAGAAGATAGATTACTGTCTCGGTTTAGGGGCCGATCACGGCTTTAACTATCATGACGAGGATCTATTGGCTCAGATAAAGGCGGTGGCGCCTCAAGGGGTGGACCTGGTGCTGGATATGGCCTCAGGCGATCTTATCGATCTCAACCTCAAGGCGCTGGCGCTAGAGGGGCGACTGGTGACCATAGCGCTGCAGCGAGGCAGGCGCGCCGAGGTGGATGTGGCGCTGCTGATGGCTAAGCGTATCTGGTGGACGGGGGCGACCCTGAGGCCGCAATCGGTTGAAGCCAAGCAGGCGATTGCCGAAGGCCTGCTTGAACAGGTGTGGCCAAGATTTGCGAGCCCTGAGGGCAGTCAGTTGCTGCCCCATCTGTTTGCCGAGTTTGCCCTGGGTGATGCGGCCAAGGCCCACGCCTTGATGGAGTCGGGTCAGCACAGGGGAAAGCTGGTGCTCAAGGTGGCCGGTAACTCGCCTAAAGCAGAGGGCTAAGTATGGCGCCAGCTACTGCTCTAAAGGGGTAGAGGGCTTTTTTAACTTTGGTATAAAGTCGGTTAGAAAAAACTTGAATAACTGATTTGATCGGCTAAATTCGTTACTAGTAACTACCGAGTGAGCATTTTGATAGCAATTGAATAAAATAGATCTATTTGGCTATTGATTTCTGGCGGTATTTATTAAAAATGTGTGGGCTATTGTCCAGAGGCGTTTCTGACGATGGCAGCGACTAAGCTAACTGTTGTCAGCTTTATAATTTTATATTGGTATGTGTTGATTTAAGGGTATTAGCATATATGTATGACACGTCTAAAGAACCTGTTTGGTATGGTGAACTTCGTACGGCTCGAGGCAATACTATCCTCATTCACGACAAAGATTTTCCCGAAGCCAGTGCGGGACGAGTTTATCTCTATAACACGGTAAGAGATGCCGTGATTGAATATGCGGAGGACATCGTTAAGGTGAACTTGCATGACCTTACGGAAGAGGAACTTAAGGCCGCCAAAGCCGAATATGACGCGAACTGGTTAGCTACCCGATCCGCCTTCATGCAGCAGCACGCAGGCTGGGTTGAAGCGATTCATGCTAAACCTGCCCCAGCCCCTAAGAAGGTGAAGGTGGAAGCCGAAGAAGTTGCCAGCGACGATGATGACGACGATGTCGAGCTCGAAGTCGATAGCCTGGACGACGGTTATGATGATTGGTCTGACGATGACGACCGCAACTAGGGAAGGTGCGAATAAGTCCCGTGCTTGCTCTGCGTGTGCTTAAAGTGGATAGATGCTAGGCACAGTTTGCAGCGAATGGCCCTAGTCCTTCGCAAGAACTGTAACGCAGCAAATACCGCTGTAAGCCTCGCCCTGCGGGGCTTTGATAGCAACACCATTTCGGCGTTATTCAACTTCAGCAGGCCTCGGCATGCCCTCAGTTGAATGCCTTGAACTGTCGCTGCTATCAAAGCCAGAGCTGTGNTGCTTGCTCTGCGTGTGCTTAAAGTGGATAGATGCTAGGCACAGTTTGCAGCGAATGGCCCTAGTCCTTCGCAAGAACTGTAACGCAGCAAATACCGCTGTAAGCCTCGCCCTGCGGGGCTTTGATAGCAACACCATTTCGGCGTTATTCAACTTCAGCAGGCCTCGGCATGCCCTCAGTTGAATGCCTTGAACTGTCGCTGCTATCAAAGCCAGAGCTGTGCGACGACTTGTTCGCACCTTCCCTAAGTATCTTGCCAATGGCCTCAAAGGTTTGGATGCTAAGAAAAATAAGGGACGTGATAGCTACTTAACCTCAAGTCAAAAACAGCAACTCAGTGCTTACATAGAGGAACAATGCTCAAGTGAGTCAGGCGGAAGGCTGACAGGTGATGCGATCCTAAAATAGGTCAAATATCACTTTAATGTTGATCACCATCCAAACGCGATTTACAAATTACTGGAACAATTAGGTTTTAGTTGGATAACGAGTCGTTCAAAACACCCTAAGCAATCAATAGAAGTCCAAGAGACTTTTAAAAAAGTTCCAACTGGAAACGATCCTTAACATCCCTGGCAGTGTGGCACTTGATCGAGTCGATATCTGGTTTCAAGACGAGGCTCGCTTTGGACAGCAGAACACGACTACACGTTTATGGGCAAGAAAAGGCACTCGTCCCCGCGCTATACGCCAGCAACAGTTCGAATATGCGCATTTCTTTGGCGCAGTATGTCCGCAAACAGGAGATAGTGAAGCGATGATCGTGCCATACCTAAGCAAAGGCATCATGCGTCAGCATTTGTCACAGATCGCACAAAGGACAAAACCAGGTAGGCATGCGGTTGTGGTCATGGATGGTGCCGGTTGGCATACAGCAGATCTCGCAGATGAATTCAGCAACCTTAGCATCGTTAAATTACCGCTATACTCCCCCGAACTCAACCCGATAGAACAAGTGTGGAGTTGGTGACGGCAGCACCATTTAGCTAATCGAAGTTTTCAAGGTTACGATGATATCGTTGCTGCCTGCTCTGATGCTTGGAACAACTTCATTAGCGATACGAAAAGAGTAATGTCTTTATGTCGTAGAAAGTGGGCAATAATGACTAAGTATTAAGATGGAATGGTATTACGAGTCTGTGCGCCTACTAGACGGTCGATATCGCCGTTGGTGTTACCGAATAGGTCGATGCCACCCTCAGATTACTTGAATACAGTGTCATTACTGATACAAGTCTTCAACACCTGCTTACAGCATTGTGCTTTAAAGCGCGCCAGAATGTGCCTGAAGGAAAGGAGACGGCCCGCGAGCGCATGCAACAGTATCTGAAGATCAGCTGCTGACGCTGAGCGGGCCAACCGGCCCAACGTGGCCTTTATCAGTGAAGTTGGTTAATACAAGAAAATCATCTATGGACGCACGTATCCTGCTCGCCCCCGTACTGCTGCTGGGCCTTGGCACCGCCTGTGCCACCGAATACCGCTTTGTCGGGACTGACACCAAGCCCGAAACCCAAATGTGTATTGCCGCTGGCAGCAATAAAGCCGGCAAGCTTCGACTGCCAATGAATGAACAGCATGGCAGCACCCGCTACCACGCCAACAGCGTGCAGTGTAACGGCAAGAGCCTGGTCCAGTTCGCCTATCAGTACGGCGCCGACAAGGCATATACTTTCCTGGCTGGCCACTCTTACGATCGCAACAAGGCCATTGAAAGTGTGACTATTAAAGATCTGTCGGCGGCAAATGCCCAGGGCGACGATGAAGTGGTGTACGTGCAGGTGTCGTCCCGTTGATGGCGGCAACGCCAACGGGCAAAACCAACACTTGTGCAATCCGCCTGCCCTGGCAGGATCCAGCGCCTGCCAGGGCAGGGTTTCAAGCGGCGTAAACAACCTCCTGTTTGCGCCGCTTTTTTTGTGTAAGTTGCTTTTAGTTTACCAACCTGCTTTGACTCACCTCTGAAGTGAAGCCAGCCTATGCCAGTAACCGCTACTCCTTTTGGCATAATTGTCGCCCGATAATGTGATTACCCGAGCAAAACACTCAGGTTTTCGTTGCTGCTCCTGGCATAGCTCAATAACATGCATATAAATTACAGCAAAGGGTTCTAGCATGAATACAGAGGCCCTGCTTCAAACCCGCGTTGGCGAACTGGTGGCTCAGGACTACCGTTTTGCCCATGTGTTTTCCCGATTTGGTATCGATTTTTGCTGTGGTGGTGGCCGCACCCTGTGGGAAGCCTGCGAGCGGGCAAAGGCCGATACCACAGCAGTGGTGGATGCCATGAAACACAGCGCTGCCGAGGGCGAACCCGATGCCTTGCTGGCTGAGCTATCCCTGCCGCAACTGATTGATTAAAATGAAGATACACCCCATAGTTATGTACGCGCCACTGCGCCCTTACTGCTGGAGTACGCCGCTAAAATGGTGCGCGCCCACGGCGACAGCCACGCCGAAATCAAACCGCTGGCAGGCTGGATCCAGGCTTTGGTAGAAGACTTGCTGCTGCACCTGATGAAGGAAGAACAAATCCTGTTTCCTGCCATTCGCGCCATGGCTGGCGGCGAACAGGTGAGTGGCTGCTTTGGCCATATCGGCAATCCCATCCGCGCCATGGAATACGAGCACGACGAAGCCGGCACCATTTTGAAAAGATTGCGGGAACTGACCCAGGACTATCAGCCACCGGCCCACGCCTGCACCACCTGGCGCATTTATTACCAGACCCTGGCCGAGTTTGAAGCCGACTTACATCGTCATATTCATCTGGAAAACAATTTACTGTTTCCAAAAACAATGAAGCTCACCCCTGGGTAAGCTTCATTCTGTAATAGCGCTCTGACTCAGGGCGCAACTTGCCATGGCGCAGCCCAGGTTCTGGCGGCTTGTTTCTGGGCAATCAGTTGCTCGACCAGCTCGCGGATTTTCGGTTCGGCATCGATAAACTTGTTCATATTGGCGCCGCCCATGCGGGCATCGTAAATCGCCTGACCATCGAGCTTGCCCTGGTGGTAAACCTTGATTTCGGCATAGACCATATACAGGGCCAAATCCCAGGCCCAGTTGGCGGTGTAAGTGGCGGTCCACTCACAGTTATTGTTGGCATCCAGCTGTTTTACTACCTGATAGTTGATTTGCTTTTCGCGCAGTACCTTCTCGACTTCCTGCAAAAAACCTTCACGCACATCAGGGTTTTCCAGCACGCACACAGTCGCCTGCTGATTGATGTTGGCCGGATCCACATGTTGTTTGATTGAGCAGCCGCCAAGCAAGCTGGCGAATAGCGCCAACACAATGATTTTCTTCATTATTCTTATCCTTGATAATTGTTATGTTTTGGCGCGTTCAACGCGCCAGCGTCACTCTATCAGCACAAAGTTTGAATGCAACATCTTTGTAACCAAAACCGGCGAGACACCACACTTAAGCAGGATCCCCTGTCAGCACTCTGCATGAGCACCAAGCGCTGACAGAAAAGAGCCCAAGATGAAAAATATAAGGTGCGAAACCTGAGATGAGCGCGCTTAACAACGGCTTTTAACAGGCTAAGACGCCTTGGTGGAAAAGGCATTTACAGCAGGCTGATTTGCCCATCCTGCTGACGGGCATTGACCACCGCCGGGTTCCACACTGCGGCCTCTATGCCTTGTGCTGCTAACGACTCTGACAGGCTGGCAATCAGCACAGCCGCAAGCTCAGGTGCGTCACTGTTATCGGGCGTATGGATAAAAAGATAGGGTGAGCGTCCTTCGGCAAGCCACTGCCCGAGCTTGGTCAGCCAGGGCGTAAAGAAGCTTTGATTGTCGCAGCCCGGTTGCAACCCAAGGCTTAAAGGCTCAACGCCCCAGGCCTGCAGTGCATGGGGCTGGGCAATAAAGCGCACCACTGGGTTGGCCGCCGTAGCGATGGGATACACCGGCACCCGCGGTTTTTTCTGATGCGCATCTATTATCCCCATCATTGATGGGCGGCAGCGCAAACACAGGCCGGGTATCCATGATGATACGATTGATCCCTTTCTCCATCAGCAAACGGTTGAACTCGCGCTCGGCCTCACCCTTGGCAAAAAATGCCCGGTGACGCACCTCCACTCCAAGGCCAATCCCCTCTGGCAAGATTGACAAAAATGCCTCGAGCACCGGCAAAGATTCGGGTCCGAAACGGGCTGGCAGCTGGATTTTCCAGATAGCGGTTTTGGCCAGCAATGGCGTCATCAGCCTGAAAAAGGCTGTCACTTCTTGTTGGCTGTTATGGAGCGCCAATTCGTGGGTGATGTGCGAGGGCAGCTTGAAGGTGAAGCGAAAGTCATCCGGCGTGGCGATATTCCAGGCCGCGACTGTTTGCGCCGATGGCAGGGCGTAGAAGGTGGTGTTGCCTTCAACCGTATCGAAGGCCTCGGCATAGGCCGCCAGACGCGCCTCGGCGCCCGAGCCGGGCAGCAAAGACTTCCAGCCCTTGTGCGACCACATGGCCATACCAACACGAAGGCGGGGTAACTGAGCTTGCAACATAAAAAGGCACCAAAACAAACGGAGTGCCACCTTAACCAAAGCGGCGCGGCTTGTCACGGTCAGGGGGAGTAATCAACCAGTGCTGTGGTTTGGCAGCAAAAAGTGGCCGTCGGTGAAGAGGCGCCCGACGACCATTGCTCAGGGCATGGCTTACAGAGGTATCTGCGACGTTACAGTTCTTGCGAAGGACTAGGGCCATTCACTGCGAACTGTGCCTTGCATCTATCCACTGTAAGCTCATGCAGAGCAAGCACGGGAATTGTTCGCACCTTCCTTAGAAGTTGTAGCGAATCCCCAGGGTGATAAGGTTGTCATCAAGAGAGACATTCACGCCGCCAAGCAGCAGGTCGCCATCGAAGCGGGTGTAATGACCATAGAGCCGGGTGCTCATGGCGAGCTTGTAGTTGGCACCGAGGCTGAGCTGACTCAAATCCACCTCGCTGACATCGCTGAGCTTGCCGTCGGTTTGTGATTTGATAAAGCGCGACACATATTTGCCAAGACCGGCATCGTCCTGGCCATACTCCAGCTTGAGCCGGGTCTTACCCAGATCCCAGGCGAGATTCACAAACCAGCTGTTGCCATCAAGGGCGGCAAACGCCGGATCCTGATGCTCGCTCTGCTGGAAAATACCGCCCAGCGTCCATTCGCCGAGCTTCACCTGAGTTACGGCGCGGCTGGCATCGATATTGGAGATACCACTGTTGTAGGCAAGCGCCAGATACCAGGGCTGCTTTTTCAGTGAAGCGTCACCGGCAGTGGCCGTAACCGCATAAGCTGCCTCATCGGCACCATAGTTGTCGCTCAGAAGATAAGTGCCGTTAAGCTGCACCAGTCCGCCAAGCTTGGGGGACTGATAGGTGAGGCTGTCGCCAAGGCGATCCTGCCCCGGCAACAGCCGGTTGATATCCGAGTTGGTGGTGCCGAAAAGATCTACCTTGCCTTCGGAGGTTTTGAATACGGTGTTGTTGCGGCCAAAGGTCAGGGCACCGAAGTCGGTTTTCACCCCCAAGTAGCTGTTACGGGCTTTGAAGGTTTTGCCCGAGTTATCAAAGTTATTAACCCCAAACTCCAGCTTGTAAAACAGCTCCAGCCCATCGCCAATGGCTTCGCTGCCTTTTACGCCGATACGGGAAGAGTTGTTTTCCAGTACGGTACCGGCCTTGCCATTTTGGGCGGCCACGCCAAGGTCCGAGTCGGTCAGCGACAGGTCGATACGGCCATAAAAGTTTGCATCTGCGGCCAGGGCATTGCTGCCGGGAACAAGCAGTGCCAGTGCAATAAGTGTTTTGTTCATAATGAAATTCCTTACGCGATTGGTTTGCTTGGGCCACCCGCAGGTGGCCCAGCCCTTATCAGTAATCCACTACCTTCTTGGCATTCCACACACTCATGGCGAGGAACATGGACACCACGGCGGCGGCCAGCCAGAAGTACTGGGCGGTTGAAAAGTCGTACTGCTTCACCCCATCGATTTCGGTAATGGTGATAAGCGAGGCAGACACAATTTCCTGGCCAGAAGCGGCGATGTAGGAGCACAGGCCAATAAAGCCTTTCACCGCCCCCACAGCCGTTTTGGGCATAAGGTCACAGGCGGTAAGACCAGCCAGAAACACCACCAAACCACCGATGGCATAACCAATCAGACCCAGGGCAACGGCATCCATCACCCGGCTCTGTGGACCCCAGAACATCAGACACATACCAGCAATGTTGGCCAGACCGTATAGCAGGGTTGGGATATGGCGGTTGGCCTTAAACAGCTTGTCAGAGATGATCCCCGCCAAAACAGCCCCGGCGAAACCGGCGATGGGGTAAGCCGACATGGCAAAGCCCGCATCAATCAGGCTGTAGCCCTTGGACTCCTGTAGGTACAGTACCGCCCAGGAGCTCATGGCATAGCGGGAGATATACATGGACGCACAGGCAAGGGCGATGAGCCACACGGTAGGCTGCTTAAGGATAAACAGCTGGGCGCGTCGGATTTCCTTGGGATCGACCTTCTTCTTGATTTCAGCGTCTTCGCCATAGGCTACGGCTGGCTCTGGCAGACCATAGGTTTGCGGTCTGTCTTTAAGCACAAAGAACATGGCGATGGCGGCGGCAAAGGTAGCAATACCGGCACCCACAAAGCCTGCTCTCCAGCCGAAGAAGCTCACTATGGTGGCGGTCAGGATCCAGGTGATACCTTCACCTATGTTGCGCGAGCCGCCCCAGATGGAGTACACAGAGCCACGCTGCTTCGGCGAGAACCACTGGAAAATCGACACGCACGAAGGCGCACTGCCCACCGACTGAAACCAACCGTTCATCGCCCACAACAGGATGAAGAAGAAGGTGGCGGTGTTCATGCCCATCAGCAAACAGGTGATGGCCGACAGCCCCAGCGACACCGACATAAAGCGGCCGATGTTGGCGTAGTCCGACAGGAAGCCGTTGGAGAACTTACCCACGGCATAGGTTAAGAAGAATGCCGAGCCTATGATCCCCAGCTCATCCAGGGTCACAATGCCGGCATCCAGCATAGGTTTTTTAGCGACGTTCAAACTCAAGCGGACGACGTAGAACATGGCATAACCAAACACCAGTCCCAAGAACACCTGCCATTGATATTTCTTATAAATTGAGCGGATTTTTTCCGGTGTCCCTTCAATCAGGGACTTATCCGGCCGCGTTTTGAAAAAGTCCAGCATCTGCCTTCCTCCGACGTTTAAGTTGCTCGTTCGCCGGGATCCTGCTCCCGACTTGTCCGCATCTTTTCAGGCACAATTGCCGGAGACAAAAGCCGTAAAGTGGGTTAGATTTAACTCAAAAGGCAGAATTTCCGGTTCAAAATTGGAATGGCTACACTCACCGATAAACACTTATTGTTGGAAAATAGGTTAACCCTGGGTCAGTTCTGACTCACTCAGGTGTAAAAAACGTTAAAAATTGATTAAAAATTGATTAAAAAATTTGAGCCATGACACAAAAAAAACTGCTCGCCCTACTACTGATGCTCTGCCTTGGCTGGCCAATTACCAGCCAGGCAAAAGACAATTGCCTGGTGATCCTCACCTCTTTCTCCGAGCTGCCCTTTAAAGGACTGGTCGATAAATTCTCGGCCTGGGATCAATGCGAAGTGCGGGTGATTTACCGCCGCACCCTGCCCGCCATCCGGCTGCTGACCGACGGCAACCAGCCCAAGGTGGATTTGGTGGTGTCGTCCTCGCCGACGCTGTTTCAAACCCTGCTGCAGCAAAAACTGCTGGCACCGCTTGGCAAGCTGTCCAATGTCCCCAGTTGGCTTGCGCCCCACAGCCTGCCAGCCAGCGACTATGTGTTGCCGGTGGCTTACTCCGGCATTGGGCTGATGTTCAATCGTGACTACCTGGATAAACACAAGCTGCCACAGCCCCGCAGCTGGCAGGACCTGGCCCAGCCCGGCTTTAACGGCCATGTGATGATGAGTTCGCCCAGCTATTCGGGCACCACCCATATGATGGTGGAAAACATATTACAATCAGAAGGGTGGGATAAAGGCTGGGCACTGCTGATGCGCATTGGAGGCAATCTTGCCTCGCTGTCGGCCCGCAGTTTCGGGGTCAGCGATGCCATCAGCCGTGGCCTGGTGGGCGCAGGCCCTGTGATAGACAATTACGCCAGTGCCGCCCAGCGCCATTTCGAGTATGTGGGCTTTAGCTATCTGCCCGATACCGTCATTCTTCCCACCTACTGCGGCCTCACTGCCAAGGAGGCCCACGCCGATAAAGCCAGGCAATTTCTGAACTTTTTGCTGTCTGCCGAGGGGCAGGCCATTCTCACCGAACCCGAATTCGGCAAAACGCCCTTAAACGATGACAAGCTGGCCCACAGCACCGACTTTGTTATCGAAAAACAACAGCTTTTTTTACGCAACAATGTGATTAAAGCGCTGTTTGAGCAGGCGATTTCTCAGCAGCTACCTAAACTTCGTTATACTTGGCTAGCCATCATCAAGGCCCTGGGCGCCATGAAAAACACGCCGAAAAACCATCAGATACTGTCCCAGGCTGTTGCCCTTGCCAGTCGGGTGCCGATCAGCGAAGCCGAGGCCATGTCCCCCGATCTGCAAGCGGTGTTTGCCTACTATGAACAGCAACCCTCGACGCAGATGGAGCGCACCATGCAGGACTGGCGCATGCAGGTCGCCCTGCAATTGGAGCAGGCCATGGCACTGGTTCGTACCCTGGAGTACCTCTGATGTCCAAGTCCCAATCGCCCCTTGGCAGGCGACTCTTTATTGCCTTTTCGGCCATGTTGGGGCTGACATTGCTGGTCGGCCTGACTAGCCTCGGGGTGTGGACACAGCTCAGCGCCCAGGTCAGCAGCATCATCAGTGAAAGCGTACCCACCATCAATGCCACCTACAAACTGGAGCGCGCCAGTAACCGGCTGTTGCAACTGTTGGGACAACTGCCCGGCGCCGAGGATGAAATCACCCTGCTAACCCTCGAGCGGCAGATTACCGAGGCCATGAGCGAGCTTGAAAATGCTTACCTTGTGAACCAGCACAGCGACGATGAGCTGGCACGGCAACAGGCCCGCTTTGCCGAGCTTGAAGCCTTGATCCAAAACCAGAATCAGCTGCTGCGCCACCAACTGACCCTGGCGCAGCAGCTGGCATCGCAGCAAAAGCAGCTGGCAAGGCTGCATCAGGACCTGACCGATGAAATGACACCGCTGCTGCAGGAAGTGGCCTGGCACTTAAGCGCCCAGCTTGATAACCGCACTTCGGCCAACACCATCAATTCGGTGCTGCAGGAGTTTTCGGTACTGCAAAATATCGCATTGAAAGAAAACGAAATTCATAAGCTCAGCACCGAGATTATCAACCAGCGTCATCAAAGGGAGCTGGAACACGCCTTCTCATTTATTGGCTTTCAAATCGATGAGTTAAGGCTGCTCACCACCCAGCTTGCGGCCTACCCATCGACTGTGAGCCATCGCCAGATATTGCAGGAACTGGTGGAGTTGGTGAAACCCGCAGGCGCCTTGCATCAACTGTTCGGTGAAGATGTGGAAAACCAGCGCCAAATCAAAGCACTGCAACCGAAAATCAACGAGCTTATCCAACCCTACCATGCGCAGGTGGTCACTGCCGTGGCCCAAGCCAACACCAATCTTGAGTCTCTGGTGCTGGCCACCAACCGCCAGGTGAATCAGGGCAAAGTCTGGCTGCTGCTGATCCTCACCGGAGCGCTGATTTTAAGCACCTTCGTACTGACCGGACTGATTTCCAGGCGTCTGATTGGCCGCTTGAACCTGCTCAGCGAAGATTTGGCCAAGGTATGCAACAACGACCTGTCGAGCCCCTTGAGCGTGCGCGGCAGCGACGAGATTGGCCGCCTTGGCGGGCAGTTACTGCAGTTTCGCGCCCAGCGGCAATTGATGGAAAAAACCAACGCCCTCAACCTGATTAACAACACCCAGGCCTGCCTTATCACCTGCCTGATGGATGGCACCATTGAATCGGTCAACCCCATCGCCCGCGAACTGCTGCCCCTGGGCAATGAGCCCGAGCAGTCACTGCTGTGGCAGGCATTTCCCCCTGCGGCAGCGCAGGAACTGGCAAGCCAGTTTGCCCCCGGCAGCACCCTGCAACGACTCGGCCAGAGCCACTGTTTGCTGGAGCTTGGCAGCGACAAACAACAGGCCTTCTGGCACTTCGACTTTCGCCGCTATGAGCAGGCGGGGGAGCTTAAAACCATTATCACCATCACCGATATGACCCGCCAGGAGCTGACGGCCCGCGAGCTGTCGGAGCGGGTTGCCGAGCGCACCCGGGATCTGAAAGACAAAAATCAGCAGCTTGAACAGGAAGTTGAGCGCCGCACCCAAGCCCAGAATGACCTGCTGCGGGCTCAGGACGAACTCATTCAGGCAGCCAAAATGGCGGTGCTGGGCCAGGCGATGACCAGCATGGCCCACGAGCTGAATCAGCCGCTGTCGGCGATTTCTACCTTCCTTTACACCAGCCGTATGGCCGCCGAGCAGGGCGACATGACGCTGCTGACCGATAATCTTGAGCGCATCAGTCAGCTCAGCCAGCGGATGCACCGCATTGTGGGCGCGCTGAAAGAGTTTGCCCGCAAAACACCGGCTATCAGGGGCCGGGAAGCCCTGTCCCTTGGCGCCGTGGCCGATAGCGCCTTGCTGCTGCTTGCGCCGCGAATAAAGCGCGATAACGTGCAGGTAGAAAGCCGCCTTGACGCTAACCTGAGCGTGATTGGCGATCCGGTGGAAATAGAGCAGGTGCTGATTAACCTGCTGGTCAATGCCCTCGATGCCATCGCGAGCTGCGAGCACAGGCACATCTTTATCGAACAGCTGCCGCAGCCCGGCAGTAGCCTGATTGCCATTCGCGACACTGGCCCAGGCTTTCCCGAGGCTGTACTGCAAAAACTGTTCTTGCCTTTTGTCACCACCAAAGAAGTGGGGCTGGGGCTGGGGCTGTCGATTTGCCGAACCCTGATGGAGCGCCAGGAAGGCGATATCCGCCTTGCCTGCACCATGGAAGGCAACACCCTGATGCTGCTGGAGTTCCCCCATGCCATATCTGCTTAAACCCAAGCCGAATCTGCTGCTTATCGACGATGATGAGGACGTGCTGGATGCCTGTCGGCAGCTGTTTTATTTGTCTGGCTATCAGGTGCGGGCAACAAGCTCGCCGCAAAAGGCGCTGGAGGTACTGAGCCGCGACTGGGACGGTGTGGTAGTGAGCGACATCTACATGCCCGCTATGCACGGTCTGGATTTGCTGACAGCCGTGCACAGCATCGACCCGCAGATCCCGGTCATCATGATAACGGGGCACGCCGATATTCCACTGGCGGTAAAGGCTGTAAAGCAAGGCGCCGCCGACTTTATTGAAAAGCCCCTCGACTCACCAACCTTTCTTGCGCTGGTAAAAAAGGCCGCCATGCAGCGCCATCAACTGATTGACCAGCGACAAACGATTCAGGACTCTCTCGCAGATCAACTGCTTGGCAGCAGTGCACAAATCAACGACCTCAGAGAGCAGCTCGGTCAATTGGCCTTAACCGACCGCGACGTGATGCTGGAAGGCCCCCGCGGCGTCGGTCGCAACACCCTGGCGGCACTGCTGCACAAGCTTGGCCCCAGAGCCGAAGGACCACAGCAACAGCTCGAATGCGCTCTGGTGGAAAGCCCGGAGAAACTGCAACAGGCGGTGGATGCCAGCCGTGGCGGCACCCTAATTTTACGGGAGCTTGAGCATCTGCCCACCGACAGCCAACGTTGGCTGGCAAGCTTTCTGCTGGATCAGGAACGCCGTGGCAACAAGGATGTGCGCACCATTGCCATTCTGGAAAGCCAGCCCGAAGCCCTGGTACAGCAGCAAACCCTCACCCCCGAGTGCTTTTATTATTTCTCCCAGGTCAGGCTGCGGCTGCCAGCCCTGTGCGAACGTCCAAGCGATATAGTGCCGCTGTTTATGGCCTTCCTGAAAGAGAGCTGCCGCCGACTGTCGCGCAAGGTGCCTGCGGTGGAAAATCGCTATTTGGACAACCTCAAACAGCACAGCTGGCCCGGTAACGTGCGGGAGCTTCGCAACGTGGCCGAGCTTTACGCGGTGGGCATAGTCAAACTGGCCAATGTGCAGCGGATTGCGGCGGTGCCCTTGGTTAAAGGCCCGCTGGATGAATTGGTGGACGACTATGAAAAGCGTCTGATTGAGGATGCGCTGTTTTTGTTCTCGGGCCGGGTGTCGGAGGCGGCGGATCATCTCAATGTGCCCCGCAAAAAGCTCTACCTGCGGATGAAAAAATACGGCCTCGACAAGGAGTGTTTTAAGCCGGTGAAGCCGGGCAAGGGCTGAGCCCTCACTGGCCAGAGGGCGAAACCCGTGTTATATCAGGGGAAACTGCAGTACAAGGACAGCCCATGACTCAATTTGCCCTCGATGATATTCAGCATCTGCATGAGTCGGTGCAGGTAGAGTTTAAGCTGGCGGCGGGCCGGGATGGTCAGGACCAGCTACCGGAAGACATGTGGGAGAGTTACAGCGCCTTTGCCAATACCCTTGGCGGCGAGATTATTCTGGGTGTGCGTGAATCGGCCGGCCAGTTCAGTATTGATCTGATCCAATACTTTTGGACATCTCGCTAAGTGAGTAAACTCGCTTATTGAGGCGAAATATGTCAACAAAGAAACCCCGCAAGATCCACACGCAAGAATTTAAAACAGAAGCGCTGACGCTTGCTCTGAAAATTGGTGTAGCCGCAGCAGCGCGTGAGCTTAATCTTTACGAGTCACAACTCTACAGTTGGCGCTCTAGTGCTGAGAAGAAATCAAACACCACGTCAAGAGAAGCGGAACTTGCTGCCGAGGTTGCAAGACTTAAACGCCAACTCGCTGAACAAGCCGAAGATTTAGCGATTTTAAAAAAGGAGGCCACCTACTTCGCGAAGAACCAAAAGTAGCCAGATTTGAGTTCATCCTTGAGCATCAGCACCGTTTTTCTCTCAAGCGGATGGTTGATGTGCTCAAGGTATCGCGTAGTGGGTATTACACCTGGCGCCAGAATGGCATGACACTGAGTCCAAGAGCGATTAAGCGTGCGGCTCGTGATGTGCTGATTAAAGCGTCCTTTGACGATTCCAAGAAGCGCAATGGCGCAAGACGAATTCAGCAAGATTTANGGCCACCTACTTCGCGAAGAACCAAAAGTAGCCAGATTTGAGTTCATCCTTGAGCATCAGCACCGTTTTTCTCTCAAGCGGATGGTTGATGTGCTCAAGGTATCGCGTAGTGGGTATTACACCTGGCGCCAGAATGGCATGACACTGAGTCCAAGAGCGATTAAGCGTGCGGCTCGTGATGTGCTGATTAAAGCGTCCTTTGACGATTCCAAGAAGCGCAATGGCGCAAGACGAATTCAGCAAGATTTAGCGGATAATAACTATAAGGCGGACATCAAAACCATTATGGACAGCATGTCACGACAGCGTTTAGTGCCAAAGGCGGCGAAGAAATTTAAGGTMACTACCGACAGTAACCATAAGCATCCAGTCGCGCCTAATTTGCTAGAGCAGAACTTTACTGCAAATGCGCCGAACCTGAAGTGGGCTGGCGACATCACCTATTTGTACACCAACGAAGGATGGCTCTATCTGGCTGTAATTATTGACCTTTACTCTCGCACCGTGGTGGGTTGGTCGATGGCAAGTAGGATGACATCGGAGCTTGTTTGTGACGCTTTGAGGATGGCGTTATTCCGCCGAGGTTTTCCTACCGGCGTGATTGTCCATAGCGACCGAGGCAGCCAATACTGCGCAAATAATTACCGTGCTTTGCTTCAAGACGAGCCGCTCATGACGCGTGATCAAATGAGACAAGCGGTATTTGAGTATATTGAGGTTGATTATAATCGGACCAGACGGCATAGTGCTCTTGGGTATTTAAGTCCAGAGAACTTTGAATTAAAAAATAGTGCTTAGCAAAGTGTCCACTATTACTGGATCAGATCAGCCTGCCTCTGAGTTGTCAGTAAGGTTTGCCCATAAAAAAGGAGCCTACTGGCTCCTTTTTGGATTAAACATTGTTACTGCCGCTCTTTAAAGGCCTTTATCTCGCCAAGGTGCGCCGCCAACGATGGAAACTTGTGACGCTGCTCCTCATCCCAAACGATGGGATAGAAAGGCGCTAAGGTACTAGCCACCGCTTGGTTATCATGCACCTCATCCTGGCGGGACAAGATACACATGCCACGGCCCTTATGTTTCTCCCTAAACTGACTGACACATTTGTTGGCGATATCGGCATACTCCTCGGGCCTGTCTATCTTGCCGAGCATATTGTCTTCCGGATGCAGGTTGGGATTAATCATCACGGTTTTGAGCCCATTGAGAAAACCGATGCGCTCGGCCCAATAGCCACCGAGACCGACGCCTATCGCCAGGGGCGCGGGATCATCACTCTGGTTCAGCTGACGACTCACCTCGTTCAATAGATACTGCATATCATATTTGGGGTGGAGCGTGCTGTAGCTCACCAGACGCACGTCAGGATCGACAAACTGCAGCTGGCGCATTTTTTCATGATTACCCGGACTGGTGGCGTCAAAACCGTGGAAATAGAGGATCATCCTGTTACCTGCTAACTGTAAGTGAATATTAACTTTAGCTAACTCATCATTGCCTGTTGTTGCGCTACATCAAATTTAGCCCATACAGATCTGCTCTGCTATGCTTCTTGCCGCCAGATAACGAGATTCATCCTCTAACGCCTTGGCGACCTGGGGCCTATTAGCCAGTAGTTTACGCGCCGGCACCTGTGGCCCCTGCTCTGGCCACTCGAACGAGGTTAACAGTTCGCTGACTCCCTGGCTGTCGTTACACAGCAATATCATGTCACAACCAGCCTCTATGGCCGCCTTTGCCCGCTCGGGATAGCCGCCCACCACGCCGGCGCCCTTCATACCAAGGTCATCTGAGAAGATCACCCCATCGAATTTCAACTCTTCGCGCAGCACCCGCTTGAGCCAATAGGATGAGAAGCCCGCCGGATTAGCATCCACCTTAGGGTAGACCACGTGAGCCGGCATCACCCCCTGCAGTCGCTTAGCCCCCATGAGGTGTTGAAATGGCACCATATCCAGGGCGCGGATCTCGGCTTCGCTACGCTCATCGACCGGCCTGGCGATGTGAGAATCTGCCGCCACGCTGCCATGGCCGGGGAAGTGTTTGCCCACCGCCGCCATCCCGGCGTCCTGCATCCCTTGAATGAAGGCGTCGGCCAAGGCGATCACCTCATCAGGCTTATCGCTAAAGGCCCGGGTGCCTATCACCTGACTGATGCCGTTCAGATCCAGCACAGGCGCAAAACTTAAATCGATATCACAACTCAGTAGCTCGACGGCCATGAGGAAGCCAAGCTCGGTCGCCCACTGCTTGGCCAATGGAAGATCTTGCTTGGCCGCTGGCAATATGTCGCCCATCGCGGGGAGCTTACTAAAGCCGTCGATAAATCTTTGTACCCGACCTCCCTCATGGTCTACTGCGATAAGCAGTTCGGGTCTTAGGGCACGCACGGAGGCCACCAAGGCGCAGAGCTGGTCACGATCTTGGTAGTTGCGGGAAAACAATATCAGCCCACCGACCATGGGATGCATCAACTGCGCTTGCTCCTGCGCATTCATCTCGGTGGATAACAAATCCATCATTAAATAACTCACAATTCCCCCTAGAAAAACTGTTAAATCAGTTTAATTGACGCTAACGCTAAACAAACACTCATAAAGGCAAAGTCACCTAAGCTTTTGTATACAATTGATAAAACCACAAATCATCGAGCCGCTCTCCTCAAGCCTCCACGGTTAGCAATAGTATGCCTAATGCGAAACTTTTTCTTGAAAAAAACTAATGCGAAAGCTGCGACTAAAGTATGGGATACTTAACAATTGACGATCTTAATGTGCTCGCAAGATTAGCACAACGGGGCCACATTAACGCCCCCTCAGGCATGAATAAATAAATTGGCCTAAAATCACTGAGATTGCATAACGAAAATAATGATTACAACAGGGTTTTATAATGATTAGCGTTTTTGACATGTTTAAAATTGGTATCGGGCCCTCAAGCTCCCATACCGTTGGCCCGATGAAAGCGGGTAATGTCTTCATTCAAGATTTAGAAAAACATGGTCATCTAGCAGACACAGATGAGCTGAGATCAGAGCTGTTTGGCTCACTCGGCCAAACCGGTAAGGGCCACGGCACTGGCAAGGCGGTGATCTTAGGCCTGATGGGCGAAGCCCCTGAAACCGTGGATACCGACAAAATCGACGCCACCCTGGCGCAGGTACACGACACACAAACCTTAACCATGCCCAACAACAAGGTAGTGCGCTTCAGCCGTGAAGATGGCATCACCTACCACAGACGCAAGAGTCTACCGGCCCACGCCAACGCCATGACCCTTTACGCCTATGCCAAGGGAAACTGCATCTACCAGCGCACCTACTACTCTGTTGGTGGTGGCTTCATCTTAGATGAGGACGAGATCCAGGCGCAGGATGCCTCGCCAGCCTCCCCTATCGAAGCGGCGCCCTATGACTTTAATAGCGCGGCCGAGCTGCTGGACATGTGCGTCGAGAACGGCCTGAGTATCTCTGCGCTGATGATGGAGAACGAGCTGTCTATCGCCAGCGAGAAGGACATCAGAGAGCGCCTGTGGACCATCTGGCAGACCATGAAGACCTGTGTCGAGCGAGGCTATCAAAAGGAGGGCATACTCCCTGGCGGCCTGAAACTCAGACGCCGTGCACCGGCCCTATATCGACGCCTTAAGGCCGAGAGCAAGACAGTGGTTGATCCGCTGACCGCCATGGATTGGGTCGATCTGTTTGCCCTGGCGGTTAACGAACAAAACGCCGCCGGCGATCGCGTGGTGACGGCACCGACCAACGGCGCCGCGGGCATCATTCCGGCCGTGCTCTGCTATTACGATACCTTCGTTCAAAAGGTGGATCTGGATATCTGTTGCCAATACCTGCTGACCGCAGCCGCCATTGGCATTCTCTATAAGAAGAACGCCTCAATCTCGGGTGCCGAAGTGGGTTGCCAGGGCGAAGTGGGCGTGGCTTGCTCCATGGCCGCCGCCGCACTCACTGAGATCATGGGTGGGACGGTAGAGCATGTGGAAAACGCCGCCGAGATCGGCATGGAGCACAACCTGGGCCTCACCTGCGACCCTGTTGGCGGCTTGGTTCAGGTGCCTTGCATCGAGCGTAATGCCATGGGCGCGGTAAAGGCAATCAACGCCTCACGCCTGGCGATGCGCGGCGACGGCAATCACAAGGTCTCCCTGGATAAGGTGATCAAGACCATGATGGATACCGGCAAAGATATGCGCAGCAAGTACAAGGAAACCGCTAAGGGCGGCCTGGCCGTTAACATCGTCGAATGTTAATCGGCAAGGTATGATACCAATCGTAATAAATAATTGATCATTCTAGCTTGTTAAAACGCTCGATAACTGTATTAGTATTTTTA
>NZ_JAKEVJ010000102.1:0-13491 GCF_022398425.1 Shewanella sp. Isolate7
GCTGCTTCATCATATAACGCACCTTGAATGGATTCACATACGTTCATCATACTGACTACCTAGCACTTACCCGAATTGTGGTTTTCAGGAGGAACGTCCTCTCACGATTCTTTTCCCACTCAGCCTAACGGCCAAGTTTCGTTACATTGTCCGAGCCGCTGCTTTATTCAGGCTCGTAGGTTCATCTGGTGATACAGATGGTTCACTCGTTAAGCGGTGAACAACGCTTCATACGACCTCAGGTCGCACAGACAAAAATGAGGTTACAAATAAACCCTCAAATGCCCCAAGAAAGAGACCGATATACTTGCCGCGGGCTATATTTAGACAAGGGTAATGAAAAGAACAGGCTAACCCCGTGCGAATGCTTTTATTTTAAGCGTGCGGGGCTTGAGTATCCATTGGCCCTTGGGTAAAATTTTCGCTCCAACAATTTTTGAATTATTGATGGGTTTTATCGCTTTCGTTAACGGGATCGATAAAGGAGATAAATTTTCCTTTGACTCAAGGTAATTCAAACTATAATATGCGCGCCTTATGCAAACAGTAAAGATACCGGTTTCAATTGATCCTATACGCGCAGCGGCCAGCAAGCTTTCTTATGAAGGCGTTGTTCCCGGTGTGCAGTTAAAGCGATTAAATGAGTTATGTGCCGGCGACTGTTCCGATGTGGCAGTGTCGATTGAATGTGGTGTAGATATACAGGGGATAGTCTACCTGAAAGGGAAGGCTGTGACGGAGCTCACTCTGATATGTCAACGTTGCATGACGCTATTTACCACTGAGGTTACGGTCGACTTTTGTTTTAGCCCTTGCGGGTCTGAGGCAGAAATCGATGAGCTCCCGGATGCGTATGACCCTATTGAGTGCAATGAGATAGGTGAGATTCGTCTGCATCAATTGATTGAAGATGAATTGATAGTAGCTATGCCTTTGATTCCGATGCATGCAGAAGAAAGCTGCAGCAAAGGCGATCAGGATGTAGTAGTAGGCGAGATTGAACCCGCTCAAGAGGAGCGTCCAAATCCGTTTGCAGTGTTAGAAAAACTGAAGAGCAAGTAATCTAGGAGACAGGTCAAATGGCTGTACAACAGAATAAAAAATCTCGTTCAAAGCGCGGTATGCGCCGTTCACACGACGCGTTGAGCACTGCTCAACTGTCAGTTGATGCAACGAGTGGTGAACTACACCGTCGTCACAACGTGACTGCAGACGGTTACTACCGTGGTCAAAAGGTTATCAACAAGTAATCTGTTGATTGCCGATGACTAATCTGACGCTTGCGTTAGATGCGATGGGGGGCGATTTTGGTCCCCGCATCACAGTGCCTGCAACCCTGCAGGCACTTCGCTTATATCCCTTCTTACACGTCATCATGGTGGGTGACAGGTCGCAAATCGAACCTCTGCTAAGCCACCTTGAGTCAGACATACTCTCGCGTATCGAACTCGTGCATACCACAGAAGTGGTGAAGATGTGCGACAGACCCGTGCATGCGCTGCGTAACTGCAAGCAAAGCTCAATGCGTCTGGCAATCGAGCTGGTACGGGATAAGAAGGCGCAGGCCTGTTTGAGCGCGGGTAATACCGGGGCCTTGATGGCCATCTCCAAGGTGTTACTCAAGACACTACCGGGCATAGACAGACCCGCCCTTGTCAGCTGTCTGCCGGCGGTCAATCATAAACCCGTGTACCTGCTGGATCTCGGTGCTAACGTCTCCTGCTGCAGTGAAACCCTGTTTCAGTTTGCGGTGATGGGCTCAGTGTTATGTGAGGCCGTGGATAAGAATCCCGCCCCTAAGGTGGCCCTGCTCAATGTGGGCATCGAAGAGATAAAGGGCAACGATCAGGTACAACAGGCGGGGCAGTTACTGCAACAGAGCCCACAACTCAATTACGCCGGCTTTATCGAAGGCGATGCTATCTATTCGGGTAACGTCGATGTCATCGTCTGTGACGGTTTCGTCGGTAACATTACCCTGAAAACCTCAGAGGGGATCGCAAGGCTCCTCGTCCATCAGTTAAAGAAAGGCTTAACTCAAGGCTTTTTTGTACGATTACTGGCCAAGTTAATCGCACCGCGCATTAATAGTGTTTTAAATCAGATGAACCCCGACCACTATAACGGAGCAAGTCTGATAGGATTGCGCGGAATTGTAGTAAAAAGTCATGGAAGTGCGGATGAATCTGCCTATTTACAAGCAATTAGTTTGGCAGTGACCGAAGCACAACGTCGACTCCCCAAGATGATCGAAGAGCGTCTTGAGTCGATCCTTTTAGACATAAATAACTGATATCTCCTTATGCATACAAAAATTCTCGGAACTGGTAGTTATTTGCCAGCGCAAGTCCGTAGCAATCAAGATCTGGAAAAGATGGTGGACACCAGTGACCAGTGGATTGTTGAACGTACCGGTATTTCAGAGCGCAGAATAGCCGCCGAAGACGAATCAGTATCGACCATGGGTTATGCCGCCGCCGTGCGCGCCCTGGAAATGGCAGGGGTAGACCCTAGCGAGCTGGATATGATCGTATGTGGCACCACCAGTGCCAATAACGCCTTTCCTGCTGCTGCCTGTGAAATTCAGGCGATGCTGGGCGTGCACACCATTCCGGCCTTCGATGTCGCAGCCGCCTGCTCAGGCTTTGTCTATGCCTTATCGGTTGCCGATCAGTTTGTGAAGACGGGCGCAGCCAAGAAAGTCTTGGTGATTGGCGCCGATGTCTTGTCGCGTCTGTGTGAGCCAGAAGATCGCACCACCATCATCTTATTTGGTGATGGCGCCGGCGCCGCCGTTGTTGGCGCTTCAGAAGAGCCAGGCATTATCTCGACCCATATTTACGCCGATGGCCGTCAAGGCGATCTGCTTAAGTGTTCCTTCCCGCCACGAGCCGGAGAGTCGTCTCAAGCCGTTGGCTATATGACGATGAAGGGCAACGATGTCTTCAAGGTCGCCGTGACTCAGCTTTCCCATGTGGTCACTGAGACGCTACGCATCAACCAGATCGATAAATCAGAGATCGACTGGCTGGTGCCCCATCAGGCCAACTTCCGCATCATTAAGGCGACCGCCAAGAAGCTCGACATGAGTCTGGATAAGGTGGTCTTGACCCTGGCCAAACATGGTAATACCTCGGCAGCCTCTGTGCCGATCGCCCTGGATGAGGCGGTGCGTGACGGACGTATTCAGCGTGGTCAACTCTTGCTCCTCGAGGCCTTTGGTGCCGGATTTGCCTGGGGCAGCGCGCTGGTTCGTTTTTAGTCGATTTTAGTACTAGAATACATTGATTTAGTAAAGGTATATAAAAATGGAAAAGATTGCTTATGTCTTCCCTGGGCAGGGTTCTCAGGCCGTAGGCATGTTGGTCGAATTGGCGGCGGAACATGAGGTCGTCGGACAAACCTTCGCTGAGGCCAGCGAGGTATTAGGCTATGACTTGTGGCAACTGGTACAAGAGGGACCTGCGGAGTCGTTGAATCAGACCGACAAGACCCAGCCAGCTTTGCTTACTGCAAGTGTCGCCATTTGGCGTGCTATTCAGGCCACATCAGCGCCTCAGCCAGCCTTGCTTGCAGGCCACAGCCTGGGTGAATACTCGGCATTGGTATGCGCAGGCGTGATCGATTTTAAAGACGCGGTGAAATTGGTTGAGCTACGTGGCCAACTGATGCAGCAGGCTGTGCCTGCCGGCACTGGCGCCATGTTTGCGATTATCGGTCTGGATAACGACGGTATCGCTAAGGCATGTGAAGAGGCGGCGCAAGGTCAAGTCGTTGCTCCGGTTAACTATAACAGCCCTGGCCAAGTGGTTATCGCCGGTGAGAAGGCGGCGGTAGAGCGTGCGGCGGATGCCTGTAAGGCGGCCGGTGCCAAGATGGCCGTTGCCTTGCCTGTGAGTGTGCCATCTCACTGCCAGTTGATGAAGCCTGCGGCGGATGAGTTGGCAAAGGCGTTGGACGCATTGAGCTTTAATGCTCCTAGCATTCCTGTGATCAACAACGTCGATGTGGCTATGCCTGAGGCGGTTGATGCCATTAAAGATGCGCTAGTACGTCAGCTTTACTGCCCGGTTAGATGGTCTGAGACCGTTGAGAAGATGGCCGCAGAGCGCATCAGTCAGCTGGTTGAAGTGGGCCCAGGCAAGGTGCTAACCGGGTTAGCGAAAAGAATCAATAAATCATTAAGCGCGAAAGTGGCGAATGATAGCGCCTCTGTTGCGGCGCTCGGTGAATAAGGAGTAATAGATGAGTTTCAATTTCGATTTAACAGGCAAGGTTGCCTTGGTAACCGGTGCTAGCCGCGGTATTGGCCGCGCGGTCGCCGAAACATTGGTTGAGGCCGGCGCCTTAGTGATCGGCACCGCGACCAGCGAACGTGGCGCAGCCGCTATCCAGGAATACTTGGGTGATAAGGGTCATGGATTAGTATTAAATGTCACCGATAGTGAATCAGTTGACCAATTATTTGCCTCGATCAAAGAAAAAGTCGGTGAAGTTGATATTCTGGTAAACAATGCGGGTATCACGCGCGATAATCTCTTGATGCGTATGAAGGAAGATGAGTGGACGGATATCATAGATACCAACCTGACCTCTCTCTATCGCACCTCTAAGCCGGTGTTACGTACAATGATGAAGAAGCGCAGTGGCCGTATTATTAATATTGGCTCTGTTGTAGGCACAATGGGCAATGCAGGTCAGACAAACTATTGCGCAGCTAAAGCTGGTTTGATTGGATTTACAAAATCTCTTGCAAGAGAGGTTGCATCTCGTCAAATAACAGTGAATGCTATTGCTCCTGGGTTTATCCAGACCGATATGACGGACGAGCTGACGGAAGAGCAGCAAAAAGGTATTATGTCACAAGTTCCTATGGAAAGACTGGGACAGCCGCAAGAGATTGCAAATGCTGTACTGTTTTTAGCATCGGATTCAGCGGCTTACATCACAGGGGAAACTCTGCATGTAAACGGCGGCATGTACATGGTTTAAACGTCGGTTATAACAACTGACTGATTTTGATTGATTTTTGGCGTAGACTTACGTAGGTTTTGTGGTTAGACCACAAAAGTTAAGCTTGCATTGTGTGCCAAATTGAATAAACTACTCGCAATCTTACGCAAGTGCGTAATTTGAATAGGAAAGAAAACTAATGAGCAACATCGAAGAACGTGTAAAGAAAATCATTATCGAGCAACTGGGCGTTAAAGAAGAAGACGTAAAACCAGCAGCATCTTTCGTTGACGACCTAGGTGCAGATTCTCTGGACACCGTTGAGTTGGTAATGGCTCTAGAAGAAGAGTTTGACACTGAGATCCCTGATGAAGAAGCTGAAAAGATCACTACTGTTCAGGCAGCGATCGATTACGTTTCTAAGAATCAGTAATACTGAATTCTCTAAAACAGGCGGCAATTATGCCGCCTGTTTTTGTTTGAGGGCTAGGCGCAGGTGAGGGCGGATGCCCGTCTGAGTTTCCTGTGCTATAACCTAATAAGCCTTGTTTTCCGGCCTCCTTCGAGGCCTCCCATCTCATTCTAGTGAAAGGTGAAAACGTGTCTAAACGTCGTGTAGTCATCACAGGTATTGGTCTTGTCACACCAGTAGGCAATACCGTAGAGACCTCCTGGAAAGCCCTGCTTGCGGGACAGAGCGGTATTGCACCGATAACCAAATTTGATGCCAGCGAGTTCTCAACTCGTTTTAGCGGCTCGGTCAAAGATTTTGACGTAGAGCAGTACCTGCCTAAGAAAGAAGCCCGTAAGATGGATCTCTTTATCCAATACGGTATGGCGGCGGGTATCCAGGCGATTGAAGACGCCGGTTTGAATATGGAAGTGGAAGATCCCACTCGTGTCGGTACCGCCATCGGCGCCGGTATGGGCGGTATGCCGCTGATCGAGGTGGCACATTCGGCTCTGTTAAAGGGCAGTCCACGCAAGATCTCGCCATTTTTCGTGCCCAGCACCATCATCAACATGATCGCCGGTCATCTGTCGATCAAGTATGGCATGACAGGCCCTAACTTTGCGGTCACCACGGCCTGTACCACAGGCGTGCACAACATCGGCTTTGCTGCACGTACAATCGCCTATGGCGATGCCGATGTGATGATTGCCGGTGGCGCAGAGGATGTGACCTGTCCGCTAGCCGTTGGCGGCTTCGGTTCGGCCAAGGCGCTCTCGACCCGCAATGACGATCCCGTTGCGGCCAGCCGTCCTTGGGATAAGGACAGAGATGGTTTCGTCATCGGTGACGGTGCCGGCATCATGGTGATGGAAGAGTATGAGCACGCTAAGGCGCGCGGTGCAATCATCTATGGTGAGCTGGTAGGTTTTGGTATGAGCGGTGACGCCTTCCATATGACCTCGCCACCGGCGGATGGTGCAGGCGCTGCATTGGCAATGGAAAATGCCATCAAGGATGCCGCTATCGACAAGCAGCTAGTGGGTTACATCAATGCTCACGGCACCTCAACACCTGCAGGCGATAAGGCCGAGGCCTCTGCGGTGAAGAATGTGTTTGGCGATCATGCCTACAACTTGTTGGTGAGTTCGACCAAATCGATGACGGGCCATCTGCTTGGTGCGGCCGGTGCAGTCGAAGCCATTATTACCCTGCTGGCGCTGCGCGACCAGATGATCCCGCCGACCATTAATCTGGATAATCCAGACGAAGGCTGCGATCTTGATTTCGTGCCGCACACGGCGCGTGCTCACGCGTTCGATTACGCCCTGTGTAACTCCTTCGGTTTTGGCGGTACTAACGGGTCATTGTTGTTTAAACGTGGCGAATAAGTATCAGTTTTAAAGCGAAAAAAGCACCTTAATGGTGCTTTTTTTATGTTTGAATTAAGGTGAAATGGCGCCTGAATTAAGCTTAGTTCATCTCTATTGGCAGCGACTAAAAGCAAGCAGATAATCTGGCTCTGTTTACTTCACTCTGATGGTGTCATCGTGTTAAATCCAGTCGTTGTTCCGTTAATGCCCATGGTTGGTCTGCTCACCGCTAACCTCAATGGACTCATTCGTGGTGAGCATTCATTTCGTCTGCCTGTGGGGCTAAAGACCTTCATTCTCGCCTCAGCCGCGTTTGCCACCGTTTGGTTTGCCTTATTGGTCACCGCCATCTATAGCGGTGGTGATACCAATCTGGCGGCCGGTGTCGAGGTGCTCGTGCTCTTCGTGCTGGGGATTGGCCTCTCTCGATTTATCAAGATCCCGGCTATCTTGGGCCAACGCGCCCAGCTTTGGGTGTTTCGCCTGAGTCTGCCATTGATCCTCGTGGCCTGTCTTGCTGTAGTCCGTTGGGGATAACTGCGGTAACAGCATGATTCTTAGTTACTATCTCGGACTTATTTGCAGTACACTTTAGTTTTATTATCTCTGATGAGGTGGCTGTGATGGCGGGACAAGATAGAGAAAGCACCCTGCGATTTTTGGCTGAGCCGGCCGATGTTAACTTTGGCGGTAAGGTGCATGGTGGTGCGGTCATGAAGTGGATCGATTTAGCCGCCTACGCCTGTGCGGCGGGCTGGAGCGGAAAGTACTGCATCACCGCCTATGCAGGGGGCATACGTTTCGTTAAACCCATTCATGTAGGCAATATAGTCGAGGTCGGGGCAAAGGTTATCTACACCGGCCGGACCTCGATGCATATCGGGATAGACGTGAAAGCGGGCGATCCTAAACATCCTGAGCGCCACCTTACCACGCATTGTATCGTGATCATGGTGGCCGTGGATGATTCCGGTCAGCCGTCATTCGTGCCTGAGTGGGTGCCTGTTACCGAGTCTGATAAGCTGATGCGTGACTCTGCCATTCGCCTGATGGAGATGCGTAAGAAGATTGGCGCCGAGATGGAAGCACACCTTAAACCTTAACTCATAAACCCTAACGCTTAAATCTTAGGGCTTGGCTGCTCATTATCGTCTATGACTCTAACTTCAGCTGAATCTAGCGCCCGAGCCAGTGCCGCGGGCGATAATCCTTATTTCCTCGCCTTGGACTATGGAACCCAGAGCGTTAGGGCCTTAGTGTTCGACCGCCAGGGGCAGCTCATCGCAAAACGGCAGCACGCAGTGCAGCCCTACCGTGATGGGGCGCCCGGCGTGAGTGAGCAGTCGGCCGACTATTGTTATCGCCAGTTGGTGGATGTGGTGCGCGGCCTCTTCGAGCACACCCAGGTGTTACCTGGTCAGATCAAGGGAATGGCGCTGACGGCCCAGAGAGCCTGCACTGTGCTGCTCGACCATGCAGGGGAGGCGATATCGCCTGTCTACATGTGGTCCGATAGACGGTTGGCGAGCAACGAGTTGCCCCCTATGGCGTGGTACTACCGCCTGGGCTTTCTCTGTATCGGCCTTAGGCGGCGAATTCAATACCTGCGACGCGCTGCCAAGGTGAACTATCTGTTTGAGCATCATAAAGAAAGGCTGGTTGCTGCCGATAAGGTGGCGCTGCTCAGCGGCTATCTCACCGGAAAGATCACCGGACGTCTCATCGACAGTGAGGCATCTCAGGTGGCTTATCTGCCCTTCGATTACCGCCGCAAAACCTGGGCGAATCGCCGTAGCTGGCGTTGGCAGGCGCTGGCATGCAGTCCATCACAGATGGTGCCTTTGGCCGCGCCGACCCAGGCCATGGGGAAGGTGAGTGAGCATTTTGCCAAGGATACCGGGTTAGCAACTGGACTTGCCGTTTATGGCGCCGGAGCCGATAAGGCCTGTGAGGTGTACGCGGCCGGCTGCGGCGAGCAGGATATTGCCTGTATCAGTCTGGGCAGCGCGGCCATACTCGCCTGGGGCGGTCACAGATACCGCGAGGCCTATCGTTATCTTCCTGCCTTTCCCTCGATTGAGGCGACAGATTATATTACCGAGATCCAGCTAGAGAGAGGCTTTTGGCTGCTCAGTTGGCTCATCGAGCAGTTTGGCGCGCAGGAGGTTAAAGACTCCACGGCGCTCGGCATTAGCCCAGAGCAATATATCACCCAGGCCATCGCCAAGGTGCCCATAGGCGCGGATGGCCTCCTGCTGAGCCCGCTGTGGGCGCAAGGCGTCATCTACCCAGGGCCAGAGGCGAGAGGCAGCATTATCGGTTTTACGCCAGAGCATGGCCGGCTGCACCTTTACCGCGCCGCTATCGAGGGGATCTTGATGACCCTCAAGCAGGGATTGCTTCGTTTGGAGCGGCTCAAGGGATTACCCTTTAAGCTGGTTCGGGTGACAGGCGGTGGCGCACAAAGCGATCTGGTGATGCAGATGTGCGCCGACATTTTTAACCGTCCGGTGGAGCGTTTATCATTGCATGAAGCCTCGGGGCTGGGCGCCGCCATGTGCTGCGCCGTAGGCGCGGGGATCTATCCTGATCTCGCCAGCGCCAGACGCCAGATGCGCCGTATGGGCGAAAAGTTCGAACCCCAGGCTGAGCATGTGGCACAATATGCCAGCGTGTTTAAAGCCTATGAGGCCTTGTACCCCCAAATAAAACCTTTCTTTAAGAAGGTGAATAAGCAGTATTAATCAATAAAGAGATAGGACAGAAGATGGCAAAGGTAGCATTTTTAGGATTAGGCGTGATGGGATACCCAATGGCGGGGCATCTGGTGAAGCATGGTCATGAGGTAACTGTCTATAACCGTACGCAGGCCAAGGCACAGGCCTGGTGTGATGCCTATGGCGGGAACTGGTGTGCGACGCCTTTCGAGGCGGCTAAAGGACAAGACTTTGTGTTTGTCTGCGTCGGCAACGATGACGACTTGCGCTCTGTGGTGCTAGGAGATACCGGCGCCCTAGCGGCCATGGCTGAGGGCAGCATATTGGTTGACCACACTACGGCATCTGCGGATGTGGCGCGTGAGCTTGGCGGTGCGGCAAAAGCGAAAGGCATTGGCTTTATCGATGCGCCTGTCTCCGGCGGACAAGCCGGCGCCGAGAATGGTGTGCTGACCGTTATGGTGGGTGGCGAAGCCGCCGACTTTGAGGCTGCCAAACCTGTGATGCAGGCTTATGCTCGCTGCGCCGAGCTGCTAGGTGAGGTTGGCAGTGGTCAACTTACTAAGATGGTAAACCAGATCTGTATTGCAGGCGTGGTACAGGGCTTGGCAGAGGGCTTACACTTTGCCCGTAGCGCGGGACTCGATGGTGAGAGAGTGGTCGAGGTGATCAGTAAAGGCGCCGCGCAATCTTGGCAGATGGAGAACCGTTATCAGACCATGTGGCAGGGACAATATGACTTTGGTTTTGCCGTCGACTGGATGCGTAAAGATTTAGGCATTGCCCTGGATGAAGCGCGCCGTAACGGCTCGCACCTGCCGTTGACGGCATTGGTCGACCAATTCTATAGCGAGGTTCAGGCTCAGGGCGGTCAGCGCTGGGATACCTCAAGCCTGTTAGCGCGTCTGGAGAAGAGCCGCGGTTAATATCACATCCCCTGGTTACTGCTAAAACCGCGGTTGCCAAATATTAAAAAAGGACTGCCAAGCAGTCCTTTTTTGATCGTCAATGATTTTGACTAGTGTCTTTACACCGGATCGACCATGATGTGCTCAAGTTCGACTGCCGCTACCGCGTGTAGCGCATCCATGGTGGCTCCCACTAGTGAGATCTTACCCTGGCTCGACTCGATCAACACGGCGCGGTTGATCTCGCTAAAATCGCGATTATGTCTGGCCATTGCCGACAAGGCCATCTGCATCGGCAGCATGGACGGGTTAAATGCTGCATTTTCTGCATAGCGGCCGCAGAAGGTCGCGCCATCGCGTGTCTCTAACACCACGGCGGCATAGCCTTCACTGTAAGGTGCGTAGCTCAGGCTCAGGTGATCCAGAGCCTCGATGATCATGGGATCGGCGCTTTCCAGGGCAAACTCGTGCTGCTGTTTGGACAGCAGTGGCGTCTTGATATTCAGATCGGCCGGGCCGAAGGCGTAGGGCAGATAGTGAGACAAGGGCTGAGTCGCCTGCTCAGGCAGGTGGATGCGGATGGCTTGCCCCTCGACCAATTCATTCATAAATTGGCGGCAGTGACCACAGGGAGAGGCGTTGACTATGATATCTTCGATGCCTGTCTCGCCGCTTAACCAGGCGTGGCTGATGGCGCTCTGCTCTGCGTGCACGCTATGAAAAAGCGCCTCGCCGTCGAGCTCCAGGTTGGCCCCCATGTAGATGTCGCCGCTGGCGCCTTTGGCGATAGCGCCTACATAAAACTCACTAATGGGAGGCTTGGCGAGTGCCGCAGCTATCGGCAGCATGGCGAGCAGTAACTCATCCTGGCTCATCTGGGTGGCCTGGGCGAGGTCGGCCACCTGCTGGGCGTCCATATGCCCGGCAAAGTCCTGGTTCAATAAAGGGACTAATTGATCTGCCAAAGGTTGTGGCAGTTGAGCTATGCAGTGAACAAATCTATCTTGCATGAGCTTGATCCTTAATTGTTAAGCTATTGGAAAATCATTTTAGTAACTAAGTTACCATTAAAACGGGATCTGACGCCCATTTTGATGGCTGTTTCGACTAAATTACCGCTTTTTGACTACAGGTTGCTAAGATAATGACACAATGCCGTCAATAACTTCTGTTTTTCTTCGTCTGCCTCGGTGTCATTGACCAAGGTTTCGAGCTTGATCATATAGTCTGGATCATTCAGACGTGCCTGGCAGAAGGTGCGCCAACGTTGCTGTTCTGTGTCATCCAGTGTCTCAGGATAGTTACGTGCCCGGTAGCGAAACAGCATTTCGGGTAGACGCTCGTCATCAAAGTCTAGCTCCAGTGCCGCCAGGTGCTGCGGCGCCGTATGACGTATGATCTCCATCTTGCTCTTGTCGGCGTGGCTGAAGAAGCCGCCGCTGTAGAGTTGCAGATCCGGATCGCTAATCTCATTGCCATGCTCGGTATCGAATACCGCGACCAGCTTCTCTCTGATCTCCGGATGTTGCCGCAGGCGTTTGTATTGGGCGCGGGCAAACTCCTTGTCTATCTCTAAACGCTGGGCATTGCCGTCGGTGAGTGTCTTGGCGGTTGCAATGAAGGGGCACTTGTTGATGTGGAGCTGTTTTAGGCCGATAGGCAGTTCATCACTGGCGAGATCAGCCCTTGGGGTATACATGCGCTCGCGGATCTCATCGCTACTCAGTTCAATCAGCGGAGTGACATCCATGGCCAGGTTGACACAGATGATGGCATTCTTATTGGTGCTATGGTGAGCCACAGGGGCGATCAGCGTGGTACAGCCATTAAGGGCGCTGATCTTAGAGCTGACATGCACCAGAGGCTGCATATTCAGCACATCTATCTGCTTGCTCACTTCGTTCTTCTTACGCAGATTGAAGTAGTATTCGAACAGCTTAGGCTGGCGCTGTTTGATCAATTTGGCCATGGCGATGGTAGCGTACACGTCCGACATGGCATCGTGGGCCTTGTCATGGCTCAGGTTGTTGGCTTGAGTGAGGTGTTCGAGTTTAAAGCTGGGGCTGCCATCTTCTTTCTCGGGCCAGTGAATGCCTTCGGGTCTCAGCGCGTAACAGGCGCGCACCAGATCGATAATGTCCCAGCGGCTGTTGCCGTTCTGCCATTCCCTTGCGTAGGGATCAAAGAAGTTGCGGTAGAAGCCATAACGGGTGACCTCATCGTCGAAGCGTAGCGAGTTATAGCCCGCCACACAGGTGTTGGGCTGAGAAAACTCGGCATTGATCTTGGCCATAAATTCCGCTTCCGGCATGCCTTTGAGATTGGCGAGCTGCGGCGTGATCCCGGTAATAAGGATCGCCTCCGGGGAGGGCAGATAGTCGCTGGCCAATTTGCAGTAGAAGGTGACTGGCTCTGAGATGATGTTGAGATCCATGTCGGTTCGAATGCCGGCAAACTGAGACGGCCTGTCTTTGGCCGGGTTTGCACCGAAGGTCTCGTAGTCGTGCCAAAAAAGTGATGGTTGGTTAGTATTGTTCATCTTTGTCCATCTTTGTTTTCTATGTACTTAAATTTAAAGGGGTTCATATTTTTTGCTGGTTTGTTTTTGACATTTTATGTCCAAAATGGTTTATCTTTGTGTGTATTTTTTGTGTACACTTGTGTGTACATTCATTTGATTTTTGGTGTGTACATAAAAATGACTCTGACAAGAAAAATTTTGGATAGCCATTTGAATAAATTACATGATAGGCCCTTTGAGCTTTCAGATCGAGATTCTTTGGGTGTTCGGGTGTCTTCTAAGGGGAAGATTGCCTGGCAATATCGTTTTAGATATGGAGGTGTAGTGGCATAGTGAATTTGGCCACCTGAATAGACGAAGTGATAGACTCACTTCCAGAGAAAAGGTGGTAGAAATGAAGAACACAAGACCGACATTCAGTGCAGAGTTCAAATTAGAAGCTGCGCAGCTGGTAACGAAACAGGGATACAGCATAGCTGAGGCTGCAAACGCGATGGGCGTGAGTAATTCAGCCATGCGTAAATGAGTAAACCAGCTTCGACAGGAGCAGCAAGGCATATCCCCCAAA
>NZ_JAKEVJ010000103.1:0-14596 GCF_022398425.1 Shewanella sp. Isolate7
GCGCAGTGCGCTCCCTTTTTTTATTTTATATCTAATTGATTTAGCGAGTGCTTATCTGGCAGTCTCTGTGAAAGGATGATTAACTAAGATGAGCGGGAGTCGGTGTGAGTAACTATCAAATCTCTGTGGCGACATTCAATAAGCTGGCGCGCCAGTATCAGGACAAATATATGCAGATGCCGCTTTATGAGCCCACCTATGATCAGTTTAGCGAGTTACTCGGTGAGCGGGATAGGGTATTGGAGTTGGCATGCGGGCCGGGTAACATCGCCCGCTATCTGTTGGCGCGTCGCCCTCAGCTCGATTACTTAGGCACAGACCTAGCCCCTCAGATGGTGAGTCTGGCAAGGGAGAATAACCCAAGCGCGCAGTTTGAGGTAATGGACTGTATGGCAATCGATCGTTTACCCCAGATGTTTGATGCCATAGTGTGCGGATTTTGCCTGCCTTACCTAGACAAACACGAGACGAAGGCCTTGATCGAGGCGATGGCGAAGCGGCTTAAGCCTGGTGGTCTGCTCTATTTGAGCACCATGGAGGGCGACTATGATGACTCGGCGATGCAGACCTCCAGTAGCGGCGATCAGGCCTTTATCTATTATCACTGCGGCGAGCGACTCACCCGTATCTTAAATACGGCCGGATTTGAGCTGCAAAGCTGCCACCGCCAGGACTATATGGAGCGCGGGGATGTGGATCTCTTTATCATCGCCAGGCGTCGTTAGGTGCCTGGCTGGCCTTTAGTCGTATAGCAAGAGTTTGTTTGTTAAGGCTATAGTGAATAAAACGGCAAAGATCAACAGGCCCTAGGATGAGTCTTGAGGGCGAGACGCCGACCCTAGCTAGAGAGAGATTATGGACGCGAGCGAACTGCAACCTATTACCCAATTTTTAGGCCAGCTGACGCCGTTTGACAGCTTATCCGAGAAGACCTTGGAGCGATGCTGCCGCGCGCTGAGCGTCGGCTACTACAGTCGCTCCTCCGTCTATGTCCCGTTGGATGCCGACAATCCCCAGCTCTATATCGTCCGCAGCGGTGCCTTCGAGGTGCGCGGCGAAGATGGCGATCTCATTGACCGTCTCGGTGACGGCGATTTCTTCGGTTTTCCCTCGCTGCTCTCCGGCGAGATAGTGAGTAACCGGGTGCAGATCCTCGAAGATGGCCTGGTGTATCACCTGGATCCTGAAACCTTTAATCAACTGAGAAGCGAGAGCCGCGAGTTCGACCGCTTCTTCAACCGCGCCTTTGCCAAACGTCTGCGGCATCAGGGGCGCTTCAAGGCCAAGGAACTTGGCTCGACCAACAGGGTCAGCAGCCTGATGTCCAAGCAGCCCCTGTGTCTGGATATCAATGCCAGTGTCAGCGACGCCGCCCGCCTGATGCGGGATAACAGGGTCTCTTCAGTGCTCGTTATCGATAACTATAAGTTGGCCGGAATTTTGACCGACAGAGATCTGCGCAATCGCGTGCTGGCCGAGTCCCTCGATGGTAGCCTGCCTGTGCATCAGGCGATGACGGTCAATCCGACCACCCTGAGTGCCAATGCCCTGGTATTCGAGGCCATGTTATTGATGAGCCAGCATAATATTCATCATCTGCCCATCATGGATGAGGGCAAGCCGAGCGGGGTGATCACCAGCACAGATATCTTGCGCGGGCAGAGCTCGCAGCCCCTGCTGCTGATCGGCGAGATAGAGCGTCAGCAGGATCTCGAGAGCCTTATCCATGTCTCCAAGCAGATCCCGCTCTTGCTGCAAAACCTGATCAGCGCCGACGCCAGGGCCGAAGAGATAGGCCGGGTACTGACCTCAGTTACCGATGCCTTGACCCGGCGCTTTATTGTGCTTAATCAGCAGATCCTCGGTCAGGCCCCCATGCCATTTTGCTGGCTGGCGTTTGGATCTCAGGGGCGCCAGGATCAGGCGGCCTGCTCGGATCAGGACAATGGCCTGTTGCTGGCCCATGAGATGGATGAACATGCCCAGGGCTATTTCGAGGCGCTGACCAAGGCGGTCTGCGCCGGGCTGGATCGCTGCGGTTATGTCTACTGCCCAGGAGACATCATGGCGCAGAACCCTAAGTGGCGGCTTACTCTGGAACAGTGGCAGCAGAAGTTTGCCAACTGGGTCGAGCATCCCGAGCCCAAGGCCTTGATGCATGCCAGTATCTTCTTCGATATGCGCTGCGTCTATGGGCCGTCGAGCCTGTTCGAGGGGCTGCAGTCTCAGGTGCTGGAATCCACCAAGGATAACGACATCTTCCTCGCGGGCATGGCGGGCAACGCATTGCAGGTGTCGCCGCCGCTGGGCTTCTTCAAGAAGTTTGTCCTGGAGCGCGACGGTCAGGAGGTGAAGGGGATAGATCTCAAGCATAAGGGCAGTGCCCTCATCAATGATATCGCCAGAATCTACGCCCTGTCGGCTGGGATCAGTGAGGTCAATACCGCCAAACGCATCCGTCTCTTGATGGAGCAGAACATCATCAATCGCAAAGATGCCCTGAATCTCGCCGACGCGCATGAATTTATCGCCCACATGCGCCTGTCAAACCAGGGCTTTCAATATACCCATAATCAGCCCCTCACTAACTATTTGATGCCACAACAGCTCTCCTCCCTGGTGCGTCATCAGCTGCGCGACGCCTTCAAGGTGGTACATGACGCGCAGGCGGGCTTAAAGCTGAAATTTACCCGGAGCTTCTAGGTGCTAGCAGGCATTAAGATCAGATCACAGCTCTGTTGGCGAGCCCTGATGGTAAAAGATGCCATGCTCAAGGGCTATCTGCAGTCATTGATGCCGGTTATTGATGAGTCTTTCATGGAGGCTGAACTGCTGGCCATCGATCTCGAGATGACGGGGCTCGATGCCAACTTCGATCAGATCTTGAGTATCGGCGTGGTGCCTATTCGTCGGGGGCAGCTTATTCTGAGCGAGGCACAGCACAAGCTGGTGCAGATAGAGGGCAGCGTGGGACAAAGCGCCACCATACATGGCATCTTAGATGCGCATCTGGATGCGGCATTGACGCCCGAGCAAGCGATGGCCTGGTTTCTAACTGTGAGTCAAGGCAAGGTATTGGTGGCCCATCACGCGCCGTTGGATCTCGCCTTCCTACAATCGGGGCTGCAGGCTTCTCTAGGGGAGAAGACGCGCCTGCTTGCCATAGATACCCTGCAGCTTGAGAAGCGGCGCCTGCTCAGACAACACGAGCATCTGCAAGAGGGGAGTCTGCGTCTCGGTCGTAGCCGCGCCCGCTATGGTTTGCCCGTGTATGCGGCCCATAATGCGCTCATCGATGCGCTCGCCTGTGGTGAACTCTTGCTGGCGCAGGTGGCGGCGATGGGCGGTGCCAATAAGGTGAAGATTGCCGAGCTGCTGGCCTAATCTCGTGTGGCAAGAATATACTTGGTTACATTTTGCGCCTTTATCTTTAGCTAGTTTTCGCCATTATCTCAATAGAGACAGTATGTTGGATGTATAGCATTTTAGGCGTCCGACAAGGGGTGAGCTAAGGTTGAGAGGATTATCATGGCGCTTCCTTTACTCTGGCTCGGTGGGGCCGCCCTGGGGGCAGCCTTTATCGCCGATGCCAAGCAGAAACAAAAGCAGTTAACCTTAGACAGGCGACTTGGCCGTGCGCCTAAGGCGGCCGATGATAAGCGGGTGAGTCCGCTATCGCCCAGCATATTGCATCTTGGTGAGGTCAAGGTGGCGCCTAAGCCTGGCGCCCTGGTGTGCTGCTTCGTCTTCGGGGTGATAGAGCATACCGGGATCTGGCTTGGTGATGACACCCTGCTAGAGCTTCACGGCAGCGGGCTTATTCGGCCTGTGTCATCGAGGCGTTTTCTCGCCGGACGCACGGGCAGTCGTATCTTCGTCGCCTGTGACCATCAGCATAGGCCATTAATCGGTGAATCTGTGCTGGCGAGGGCGCAGCAGACCCTCTATCAGTATCGCGACTATGATCTCTTCGATAATAACTGTCACCGTTTCGTCTGGTCGTGTCTCACCGGAGAAGAGCTGAGCATCTCGAGTTTCGACAAGTTTAACCGTCTGCTGTCTCGCCATTTCGCCCAGGCCATCTATTGGGATGAGGCGGCTATTCCTAAGCTTTAAAGAGCTAAGTTTTAAAGGGCTAAGCTTTAACGACCAGAGCTTGATTGAGATGGGTCAGATTAAGAAGCTTGATTACGCCAGCGGGGATTAAGCCTGGGGTGAGTAAGCCAGAAGAGTGAGCCTGGGCTGATTAAGCTAGGGGCAGTGGCAAGGGCCGATTGCGTTAGGCCAATGGAAATTCTTACACCTTTGGACAAAAAAATGCCGACATCATGTCGGCATCTTCTATTTCTGTTTAGCGATTACTCGCCGCAGAAGTATTTTACGGCGCGCTCTACCAGCTCGATACCGGTTTTATCGCAAGGTGGTAACTCGGCATCAGACTCGCTGATTGGCGTGACGCGCTCGCCCCACTTGAACAGCACTGCCGCAGAGGTCAGGCCGGCACCGAAGGCGCAAGACAGTATGGTCTGGTTTGGCTTGATCAGTCCCTTCTCCAGCGCATCGCAGATAGCGATAGGAATCGTGGCCGCAGAGGTGTTGCCGTAGTTGGCGATGTTGACCACAGCCTTTTCTTTCGGGATCTTCATGCGGTTGATCAGGGTATCGATAATGCGCTCGTTCGCCTGATGCGGGATCACCAGATCGACGTCATCCTTATCGACGCCGCACTTCTCCAGCACTGTGTTGCTGAGTTTGCCCATGCCAGCGATGGCACGCTTGAAGATCTCCTGACCGTTGAACTCGATATAGAAATCCAGTGATGCGGCGTTGAATCTGTCCATGGCGGTACCAAAGCCCGCCTTTAGGATATCGCGACCGGCAGGGTCGTTATTGAGCTCATAGCCCAACACGCCGCCAGGCTGATCTGTGGCTTCGACAACCACGGCGCCTGCGCCGTCACCGAAAAGTACGGCAGTTTCACGACGTGACCAGTCTAGGTAGAAGGAGAGACGCTCGGCACCGATCACCAAGACTTTCTTCGACTGACCGCTCTTGATCTGCGAGCTGGCCAGACCCAGGCCGTAGAGAAAACCACTACAGGCGGCGTTGATATCGAACGCGCCGCAGCTGGCACCTATGTTGGCCTGCACGGTAGAGGCGATGTTGGGGATCAGCGTATCTGGGCTGGCGGTGGCCAGAATGATAAGATCTATCTCATCGCCCTTGATGCCGGCAGCGGCCAGTGCGCGCTGGGCGGCGACGGTTGCCAGTTCAGAGGTGTCGACATGACTGATGTGTCGCTGACTGATCCCAGTACGCGGCTTAATCCATTCATCGGAAGTATCGATAAAGGTGGCAAGATCATGGTTGGTAAGCGTTGCGGGGGGAACACATTTTCCCCAGCCGGTAATGGTGGCGTACTGCATCTGAATATTCTCTCAAAAATAAAAAGGCAGAGTACATCAGCTCTGCCTTATCAAACTAATCTAATAAGCCTAGCAATAAGTCAAGCAAGCTACAGTGATTTAGCTCACCTGTTGGGCAACAAGCTCACGTATGGCGTTGGCTGCATGTAATATATGGTCTCTCAGCAGCGTGACGGCCTTGTCGATCTCTTGATTGCGACAATAGGTCAGCAAGTCTCTGTGGTCTTGCGCCGCTCTGGGAATGCCGCCTGCCAGCAGTAGCTGTAGACGAATGTAGCGATCACAGTTGGTATTTAGACCGTGTACCACTTCCATGGTATGAGGACGATTGGCCGCCTGATACAGGCAGGAATGGAACTTGGTATTGAGTTCGCTCCAGCTGCTCACGGCGTCTTCCTGTTGGAAGGCTGCCTCCAGTTCATCCAGGTAACCCTGAGCCTGTGCCAGCATCTCCTCATCGAGGTTCGGGATCGCCTTGGCAAGCAGATCGGTTTCGATAAGGGCTCTTAGCTCAAACAGCTCGGTAACCTGATCGACCGACAATTCGGTGGCGGTAGCGCCCTTGTGGGCTTCAAACTTTACGAGTCCTTCGGCTTCGAGTTGCAGCAGGGCTTCTCTGACCGGGATACGACTGACGTTCAGTGCCTCGGCTAAGGCGCTCTGGCGTAAAGGTTCGCCGGCGGCAATTTCGCCTGAAAGGATTTTCTCTCTTAAGACTTCCACCACGACCTGGGTGCGCGTTTTATGAACGATTGGAGTTGTTCGGCTCATAGTTCCCGTAATGTCTTTTCGTTATTATATGTGATCCGCATAAGATTACCGCTTATAGCACTATAAATAAAGGGAAACCGTGGTTTCCCTTTATTTAATATGCCTGTTAGAAGCGCTTTAGGAGTGTTTGATCGTCTCTTAGTGCGTCGGGCAATAATGCCGCGGGCATGTTCTGATAGCAGATGGGTCGCATCCAGCGGTGAATTGCCATGCTGCCCACCGAGGTGCTGCGGCTATCGGTGCTGGCCGGGTAGGGGCCACCATGGTTCATCGAGTGGCACACCTCGACGCCTGTGGGCATCTGGTTGAAGATGAGCCTACCGACGCGATGGCTGATGGCATCGACCAGGCTATGGACATGGGCCCAGTCGTTGTCGTTACCATGAAGCGTGGCGGTAAGCTGCCCTTCGAGCTGTTCGGCAACGGCCTGCATCTGATGCGCATCCTCACACTCGACCACTAAGGCGAAAGGCCCAAAGACCTCCTGCTGCAGGCTGTCGTCGGCGAGATACACGTCTGCATCAAGCTTAACCGCCGCCGGGCGGGTATGATGGCTGGCCTCGGCCGCCTTGCCTTGAGCGAGTAGGGTAAGCGCTGGGCGAGCCAGTAGCGCCTCCGTCTGCTGCTGGTAGGTCTTAGCGATACCAAGTGTCAACATGGCGCTGGCGCCTTGCTCCGCCAGGGTCTGGCTGAGCCTGTCACAATAGCGGGTTAAGGCCTCGCCCTTGATGGCGACTATCACCCCAGGGCTGGTGCAGAACTGGCCGTGACCCATCATCATAGATTGTACCTGGGTCTCGGCAAGTGTCTCGGCTTGAGCCTCGAGTATGCCGGGAAGCAGAAACTGTGGGTTGGTGGAGCCTAGCTCGCCGTAGAAGGGGATAGGCTCTGGGCGCGCGGCGCAGCGATCGGCCAGGATACGACCAACCTTAAGCGAGCCGGTAAAGCCGACCGCCTTAATCGCTGGCGCATCAACCAGAAGGGTTGAGACCTCAGGCGTATGGCCCTGCAGCAGGCCAAATACCCCGGCGGGCATGTCACAGGCCTTAATGGCCTTGTCTATCGCCTGGGTCACCAGCTCGGTGGTGGCGGGATGTGCTGGGTGACCCTTGACGATCACCGGACAACCGGCGGCCAGGGCCGAGGCGGTATCGCCTCCTGCGGTAGAAAACGCCAGCGGGAAGTTTGACGCGCCGAAGACGGCTACCGGCCCCAGGGCGACCCGCCCAAGTCGGGTATCGGCCTTTGGCAATGGCTGACGTTCGGGCTGTGCCATGTCGGCAATCGATTGCTCAATAGGATTAAGCAGGTTCTGGGCAAACAGGCGCAGCTGGCCGCAGGTGCGCCCGGTTTCCCCCTGCAGTCTGGCCAGCGGCAGGCCGGTCTCAAGGTGAGCCGCCTCGATAATCGCCTCACGATCGGCCTCTATATTGTCGGCGATTGCATTGAGAAAGGCTGCGCGGTCGCTATCACTCTTGTTACGATAGCTATTAAAGGCCTGCTTAGCCGCCTGTGTGGCCTGCTCGACCTGCTGCTTACTCGCGCAGGCAAATGACCAATCGATAGGGCTATTGCTGACGGGGTTAAAGCTATTAAAGGCGTTGGCTTCGCCCTGCCACTCGCCATTAATGTAATGTTGGCCGGTTAATCTGTTGCTGATGCTTGATGTCATTTCTCTTGTCCTTGCTATTGTGCTTATTGCTGGCCTTTAGATCACCTGAAAGCCGAAGGCGTAGGGGTCGTCATCGTCGACCGTGATGGCATTGTGGCCCGTGATCCGCGCCCACCCCTTGATGCTGGGCTTGATGGCATCGAATTGGCCTACCTTGGTGGCGGCCTCGATGCGACCGACAAACTGGCTGCCGATGATGCTCTCGTGGGTGTATTCATCGCCGACCTTTAACTCGCCGCGGCTGTAGAGCTGTGCCAGGCGCGCGCTGGTGCCAGTGCCACATGGCGAGCGGTCAATCGCCTTGTCGCCATAGAAGACGGCATTGGCGCCATTGGAGCCCTGGCTGATGGTATCGCCGGTCCAGAGTACATGGGAGACGCCGTTGACCGTGGGATCGTCCGGGTGGATACAGCTAAGTTCCTTGTGGGCAATCTCGCGTACGATAGGGCTCCAGCGCAGGATGTCACCGGCGCCCCAGTGGCGCAGGCCGGGAAAATTAGCCTGGGGGTCGACGATGGCGTAATAGTTACCGCCGTAGGAGACATCTATCTTGAGTGGGCCGAGGCCGGGAATGTCGAGCACCACATCCTTGTGCGCCAGATAGGCGGGCACGTTAAATATCTTGACCCAATCGACCTTGGCACCTGTCTGCTGATACTCGACCCGTATCTGACCGGCGGGGACGTCTATGGTGAGTTTCCCTGGGGTTTTGGGGGTTAACAGGCCCGATTCCAACGCCGCCGTGATGGTGCCTATGGTGCCGTGGCCACACATGGGCAGACAGCCGCTGGTTTCGATAAACAAGATGGCCGCATCGGCGTTGTCGCTACAGGGGGGATAGAGGAAGGCGCCAGACATCATGTCGTGGCCCCTAGGCTCAAACATCAGCGCCTTGCGGATCCAGTCATATTGCGCCAGAAAATGCTGGCGCTTTTCGCTCATAGTGCGACCCTCGAGATCCGGATGGCCACTGGTGACCAAACGGACCGGGTTGCCGCAGGTATGAGCATCGACGCAAAAGAAGGTACCTTTTAACATCTATGCCATACTCCCCTGAAATTAGTTGAGGTTATATTTGTCGAGATCCAGGCGTGTCGCCAATGCCTCGGCCATCACCTTTTCCACATAGGCACGCTCTTCACCAATTAAGGTCATGCGAGGCAGGCGCACATTTTCGCTGCCGCGGCCGACGATCTGCTCGGCAAACTTGATGCACTGTACCAGCGTCGGAATCGTGTCCAGGCGAAGCAGTGGCATGAACCAGCGATAGATCTCACGGGCTTCTTCGATACGGCCGGCGCGGGCCAGTTTAAACAGGGTAACAGATTCTCTCGGGAAGACGTTGGTCAGGCCAGAGATCCAACCCGTGGCGCCCAACAAAATGCTCTCCAGGGCGATATCGTCAACGCCGCAAAGAATATTGAAACGATCGCCGAAGCGGCTCTGTAGTTCGGTGAGGCGGCGGGTATCTGTGGTCGATTCCTTGATGGCGACTATGTTTGGCTCTTCGGCCAGAATGGCTGTCATTTCAAGGTTGATGTCGACGCCATAACCCACAGGATTGTTGTAGATCATGATAGGCAACTTGGTCGAGCGCGCCACATGTTGGTAGTGGGCGATCACCTCGCGGTCTGTGCCGCGGTAGATCATGGCGGGAAGTAGCATCAAGCCGTCGACGCCAAGCGCCTCGACATCTTGGGCATAGCTGGCTGCCTGCTGCGCCGTGTTCTCGGTGCAGCCAGACAGCACCAGAATACGGCCATTGACCGTCTCTACAGTGTGCTTGATAAATTCACGCTTCTCTTCGGCAGACAGGGAGGCATTTTCACCTATGGTGCCCAGGGCAATTACCCCGTCGATACCGTCACGAATGAGGTCTTCCAGCATTCTCGCGTTCGACTCATAGTTAATCGAACCGTCGTCATTAAATTGGGTAGAAATTGCTGGGAATACACCTTGCCAGTTTACTTTCATGTTCAGACCTCTATAGATATTGCCGTGCAACGCGCGCGGCTAAAAAAGTGATATCAAGTTTTGGCGTTTACCAAAAAACTATAGTATATTGTATACAATTTTGAGGGGAAGAAAAGCCCCTTGGTGAGATTGCCGCTATTTATGTTTTTATCTCTCACCGGTAAATACTATATATTGCATACAAACAATAACAAAGGAAGTCTCAATGCGCCTATTAGATTTAAGTCCTAGCTTTCTGGAATCTTGTACCCGATTTAAGACCCTCGACGCCCACACCGAAGGCGAGCCGCTGCGTATCTTGCTGGAGGGCTATCCCGAGATTCCTGGCGACACTATCTTGGCCAAGCGTCGCTACCTCACGGCGCATCTGGATCATTATCGTAAACTCTTGATGCACGAACCCAGGGGGCACGCCGACATGTATGGCGCCATCATTACCGCGCCCATTACTCCAGGTGCCGATTTCGGCGTGTTGTTTCTGCATAACGAAGGCTATAGCAGCATGTGTGGTCATGGCATCTTGGCGTTAGTCACGGTCGCGGTGGAGACGGGCACCTTAGCGCTGGGCGATACGCCAAGGGAGATAAAGATAGATGCGCCGGCCGGGCTTATTCATGCCTGGGCCTGTCGCGATGGCGCGGGCGAGCTCAAGGTGAGCTTTCGTAATGTGCCCTCCTGGGCCGAGGCGCTCGGTTGTAGCGTAATCGTCGATGGCATAGGAGAGGTGGGCTACGACATCGGCTTTGGCGGCGCCTACTACGCCTATGTCGATGCCGATGCCTTGGGACTAAGCTGCGCACCAGATAATGTGGCGCAGCTTATCGACTGGGGGCGGCGCATCAAGCATGCCGTGATGGTGCAGCATCCTTTGGTGCATCCCTTGGAGGAAGATTTGGGTTTCCTTTACGGTACGATCTTTACCTCGAATGAAACCACCTCGACAGATGCGCATTCACGCCACGTGTGCGTCTTTGCCGATGGCGAGGTGGATCGCTCGCCCACAGGCACTGGGGTGGCCGGTCGTATCGCCTTGCTGCAGGCCAAAGGAGAAGTGGGCCTGGGCGATCGCTTAAAAATTGAGAGTATCGTCGATGGCGCCATGTCGGTGACGGCGCTGGACTTGGTTGATTTTCATGGTAAATCTTCGGTGATCCCTGAGGTGAGTGGACGCGCCTTTATCACAGGACGTCATGAGTTTATGCTAGATCCTAAGGATAAGTTTCAGCAGGGGTTTATGCTCAGATGACCAGCCAATCATTTCAAATGCCCGCGAAAGATTGCGATGGGGTATCGCGAGATGGCGTCGTCAACGAGGGCGTAGATGTCAGCGTGATAGGCGCAGGTGTTATAGGTCTTGCCAACGCTATCGCCCTGCAAAAGGCAGGCTTTAATGTGCGCCTTATCGATAAACAAGGTGTCGCCGCAGGCGCCTCATTTGGCAACGCGGGCCATTTCGCCACCGAACAGGTCTTTCCGCTGGCCGATCCGGCCATGCTGCCAAAGTTGCCCGGCATGTTGCTGGATCCTCTTGGGCCATTTCGTATTCAGCCGCGTTATTTTTTCAAGGCCTTGCCCTGGTTCATGCGTTTTCTAATTAATATGCTGCCCGCCAGGCGCGCCTATAACTCGGCGGCCATCAAGGCGTTGAACCAGGTCAGCATAGGGGCCTGGCAGCAGCTGGTGGACGAGTGTGGTTGCCCGGAACTGCTCAAGTTGGCGGGGAGCCTGTTGGTGTTTGAGCAGACGCCATTGAGTCAAGTTGAGCGGGTGTACCAAGGCTATCGTGATGCCGGGGTGGCGGTTAAGCTACTCAGCGGTGACGAGGTGAGGGCCCTGGAGCCTGAGCTTAGCGCTGAGATCACTCATGGCCTGTGGTTTACCGAGGTTGGACATACACCGGATCCCGCACTGCTTTGTGAGCGCCTGGCCGCGCGCTTCATCGCGCTTGGCGGTCTGTTAGTCATCGGAGAGGTGCAGGATGTAGCGCTCACCGATAAGGGAGTCCGACTGGCTACTGCGGCCGGCAAGACTTTATCCAGCGATAAGCTGCTACTCAGCGCCGGCGCCTGGTCTAACCCCCTGGCTCGTCAGCTTGGCTTTAAGGTACCGCTGGAAACCGAGCGCGGCTATCATTTGATGATGCCCCAGCAGAGCCGTTTACAGCGCCCGGTGGCGTCGTTCGAGCGTAAGTTCATCATCACGCCCATGCGCCGGGGAACCTGTTTAGCCGGTACAGTCGAGTTTGGTGGGCTCAAGGCGCCCCTGGTCGATGCCAGGGCCGATTGTTTGCTGCCCCATGCCAAGGCGCTGCTGCCCTATGTGTTGGCGGGAGCGGAAATTGCCCAAGGTGAGCGCTGGATGGGCTTTAGACCATCCTTGCCCGATTCTCTACCCGTGCTGGGCGCCTCGCCCAAGAGTAACAGGGTATTCTTTGCCTTTGGCCACCAACATTTGGGCCTAACTTGGGCCGCCTTTAGCGCATCGCTCGTTGCCAACACGATAAAAGGGGAGCGCTCCGGCGTGGATATGACCCCTTATCGTATCGATAGATTTTAAGTGGCAGATGTTGGGTGTAAAAGGCAGCGTCTAGCGAAAGAGTCGCCCGGCTAGGGTATTCGGCCTTATACTGAGCAGGTGAATGTGAGTCGGAGCCGGAATGGAAACCTTAGATCAACTGCTTAAACGTATTGCCCGTTGTCAGATCTGCCAGCCGCACCTTAGCCACAAGGTGCGGCCTGTCTTGCAGGCGGCATTGGACGCCAGGGTGCTGATTGTCGGTCAGGCGCCGGGCACCAGGGCAGCAGCCAGCGGGCTTCCTTTCGACGATGCCAGCGGTGACAGGCTCAGGGACTGGCTCGGCGTGAGCCGGGCGCAGTTTTACGATCCTAAGCTATTTGCCATCGTTCCTATGGGGTTTTGTTATCCGGGTAAGGGTAGTTCAGGGGATCTGCCGCCCAGGGCCGAATGCGCGCCAGCATGGCGTGAGCAATTGTTGGCGCACCTTAGGGATATTCGCCTCACCTTGGTGATAGGCCAATATGCCCAGGCCTATCATTTTGGCAAAGGCAGTGGCGGCGTAACCGCCTGCGTACAAGGCTGGCAGCACCATGGCGCTGACATCATGCCACTGCCTCATCCCAGCCCGCGCAATAACCTCTGGCTTAGGCGTAACCCCTGGTTCGAAGAAGAGTTACTGCCGGTACTCAAGGCGCGGGTAGCCGGCGCTATCTCAACTGAGACGCGGTAAACATTTAAGCGACGTGCCTATTAGCGACGTGCCTATTAGCGACATGCTTACTGGCGACGTGCTTTATTAGTAACCTGCCTATTAGGGAAGATGCGAATAAGTCCCTGATGTGAGATCATAGCTACATAGTAAATCACAGCCATTACCGCCCATGAGCCAACAGTTAACTTTTGCCGATAGTGAGTTTTCCAGCAAGCGCCGCCAGACCCGTAAAGAGATTTTCTTATCTCGGATGGACAACCTATTACCATGGACTCAACTGCTGGAAGTGATTGAGCCCTTTTATCCAAAAGCGGGCAATGGTCGTCGTCCCTATCCACTGGAAACGATCAGCCATTACCGCCCATGAGCCAACAGTTAACTTTTGCCGATAGTGAGTTTTCCAGCAAGCGCCGCCAGACCCGTAAAGAGATTTTCTTATCTCGGATGGACAACCTATTACCATGGACTCAACTGCTGGAAGTGATTGAGCCCTTTTATCCAAAAGCGGGCAATGGTCGTCGTCCCTATCCACTGGAAACGATGTTCCGCATTCACTGTATGCAGCAATGGTACAGTCTGAGTGATGAGGCGATGGAAGATGCGCTTTACGAGATTGMTTCGATGCGTCAGTTTGCACAACTGTCACTGGATAAAGCCATTCCTGACCGCACTACCATTATGAATTTCCGGCACTTGCTGGAAAAACACAAACTCACTCGTAAGTTATTCCAAACGGTCAATCAATGGCTGTCGGATTGCGGTGTGATGATGACGCAAGGAACATTGGTAGATGCCACGATTATTCAAGCACCCAGCTCCACTAAAAATAAAAAGAATGAACGTGACCCGGACCACTCGTAAGTTATTCCAAACGGTCAATCAATGGCTGTCGGATTGCGGTGTGATGATGACGCAAGGAACATTGGTAGATGCCACGATTATTCAAGCACCCAGCTCCACTAAAAATAAAAAGAATGAACGTGACCCGGACATGCATCAGACTAAAAAAGGCAATGAATGGCACTTCGGTATGAAAGCTCACATTGGCGTGGATGCAAAGAGTGGCCTCACCCATACGCTGGTGACAACCGCCGCCAATGAACATGACTTGAACCAGTTGAAAAATCTGTTGCATGGCGACGAGGAATTCATCTCTGGYGATGCTGGTTATCAAGGCGCAGAAAAACGCRAAGAGCTAGAAGATACTAATGTGGAATGGCTGATAGCAGAGCGTCCCGGCAAAGTTCGGGCGCTGAAGAAGCATCCCCGCAAGAATAAAGAATCCACCTTCATAGAAGGTGGCTTTGATTGGCCCCCTATAAGGGGGCTTATTTATTAATCAACGTTCAATTGTAATTGACGCTCGGCCTCTTCCTTCTCTTGTCTGTCTTGATGCCGCACGTATCGCCTAATTATTTCCTCATTCGCTCCTACCGAATCCACAAAGTAACCACGTTGCCAGAAATGATTACCCCACAACTTCTTCTTTCTTAAATATGGATACTTCGCGAATAATCTAATCGC